>NZ_JCBANC010000041.1:0-58594 GCF_059760815.1 Achromobacter sp. 1012554356
GGGCTGGCTGGGTGGGCCACAGACTCTTCGAAGAGATTCGACGCGAGAACGTCATCAAGACGAAGCTGAACCTTCGTTCGTCGAGAAAGCTACTCAAGAAGACGGGCATCATGGTCGGCTACCGGACCGATACCGGCAAACCCGTTTACTTGCCCGACGATATGCTCTCCCGCCACGTTCTGGTACAAGGCGGCTCGGGCTATGGCAAGACGGAGCTAACGAAGCTTGTGGCACTCCAGCAAATGATGCGTGGCGGCGGGCTTATGTATGTCGATGCCAAGCTTGATAGCGACGATTTGAATACGTTCTATCAGTTCGCGACCTGGGCAGGTCGCGCACAGGACCTCTTAGTCATCAATCCCGGCAACGCTAGCGAGAGCCACACTTACAACCCTATCCTCTACGGCGATGAGGACGAGGTGGCAGACCGGATCCTTGCGCTCATCCCGGCCTCTGAAGACAACCCCGGGGCTGACCACTATAGGCAGGCAGCGAAACAAGGTCTGGCGACGTTGATAGGTGCTTTAAAGGCTTGTGGCACCGCCTACAACTTCATCGACCTTTCCATCCTGATCACAAACCAGAATCCCTTGCAGGAGCTTGAGGATCGGATGCGGAAGACGATCCCAGGCCATCGCGCCACGAAGAATCTCTCGCTGTTTCTGGAGCAGTACAAAGGCGGGTTCGGTATCAGTGATCAGACCCACAACCTGCAAAATACGATCAACATCAAGCGGCTGAAGGAGATGTTCGGAGGAATCGGCAGCAGGCTGCACGCATTCGGTACGGGTAGCTTCGGCGACGTTGCGAACTCGTACTCTCCACAAGTGAAGCTGTACGACGCAATGCGAGACAACAAAATTGTTGTGCTCCGCTTGCCCAGTATGGGCAAGCCCGAGGCTGCTTTCGCCTTCGCCAAAATGGCACTCGCGGATTTCCGTACGTCACTGTCGTGGTTTCAACAGCGCAAGCACGAGCGGCCCGACCCCATCTTTCTGTCCCTATGGGACGAATTCGGAGCCTACGGAATGAGATCAATGGACCAGCCATTCGAGCAAGGTCGGACCGCCGGTACGAGCCTCTGGCCACTCTTCCAGACGTACGGCCAACTGGACAAGGTGAGTGCCGACTTCAAGCAGATCATCAACTCCGTCACCGCGACGAAAATATTTTTTGGGCTTGGCGATCCGGTGGGCGCGGAAGAGGCTGCAACGATTATTGGGCAGACGAACGTTGTGAAAGAAGGGATCAGCGCCACGTCTCGCAAAAGTGTCTCGACACCCAAGATCGCCGTTGCCCCAGAAGGCGGAGCTTCTGATGACATGTCCATCGGATTCTCTGAGAGCGAAGACCTGGACTACCGTGTTACTGCCGACGAAGTTCGTGAGCAGGACATTGGCGAAGCAGTGATGATTCACAAGGGTGGCGAACTATTCCACCTAAAGATTCCAAAGATAGATATCGATCCTGGACTTGCGAAGGAAATTGGTCCGTTTCGAATCACGCACACTCAGACCCCCACCGTCAAGGGGTGTGACTACTTCAAGAATTCCGACCGCTACCTCACGTCGGCTCAACCTCAGAAGAAAAAGGATCGGCCGTCTGCGTAGCGGCGAAGGGAAGTCTAATGACCGGGAAAAATGATGGACTCAGAACTGAAATTTTATCTAACGATAGCGTCGCTGGTCTTGGGGCTTTTGCTGATTTTCAGCTTACCTCGGATTCTGATTGGATGGCTCTTTTCGAGGGTAGCGACACCAGCCTTCCAGGAGGTGATGACGCCCACTCTGAAATGGATGCTATTTCTACCGAAGAGGATATTCTTGGATCATGTGATCCTACTTCGTCACTGTCTGAATTCGAAGAGCACCGTTTTTCCGTCTCTTTCGAATCCACGGAGGAAAGCGAAAAAGGGGTGATGCCCCGCGACATCCTTGAACTAGAGGATGGAGCACTTCGTTGGTCTGCACTATGCATTTATCAGGCCGTGCAAGTGCTTTTGCGCACTATCGACATCCCCAGCAAGTGCCGTGAGGTCGCGAACTGGATCTTTGGCAACCCTCAGGGCCTTGACCCTCATGCAGTAACGTTCGAGGACTGCTGCTACGCCCATAATGCTCGACCCGACATCATCCGGATGCGGATCATGTTCGAGCTGTGGCGGCTGGAGAAGCGCGCTGCTTCACCATTCGACTTGGATGCCGTCGAGTTACCCGGCTACATCGCCGACTCGGTGTTCCTGGAACTGGGCATACGTGCTCATGGATTGGCCAAGGTTCTGTGGACATTCCCAGGTGCGACCGCTTCGCAACTGAAGAAATTTGTTAGCGAAGCAGAGCTGAGCACGCTTTCAATGCTACAGCACCAGTACCTCGCGTCACCGTCCGAGCTAAAAACGGCGGACGGCGAATCGCGCTGGTATCTGACTGGCATCAATCCAATTCTGAAGAGTGACGATCAAATTCGACCAACGTTGAATCGACAACGGCGAATCGATTTGTCATGGTCAAGCTATTTTCCTGAAGAATGACGAGCATAAACGGCTGCCGCGCTTAGATGCGGAAGCCGTTCAACTTTGTTCAGGGCCAACATAAAAATCTTCCAAGTTGCGCCCTTGCGACAAGCGATCTTTGATCCAATTAGGCCGCGCTCCAACTCCAGCCCATGTGTCGCCTGTCACGTCGTCGCGGTACTTGGTCGGCCTCTTTGCGTTGCGACCTCGCGTCGGTCGTCTAGCCTCAAACCTCTCACGAACCACATCCCTGAGGTGTGCTAACTCAATCCCGTGCGCCTCCATGATGTCGATAATTTCATTGACCATCTTCCCCCTGATGCGCTCGCGCTCCTGGCGCAGCTTACTCTCGCGCTGCGCGAGCGAACGCAACCTCTTACTTCCAAGCATGGCGATTTAAATTCCCGTTGTGGCGTAACCAGTTATTCTGTTGCGCGCTGGGGCGCGTCGGCACTTACCACTATGATCTTCCTTTGGCTCCCATTATTCCCCTCTGTATTTTTCCGCCCCTGGACGGGCCTCTTGTTGGTCCGAAACGCGTCGTTCAGCGCTACCCCCTGCCTCGGGACTTGCAACGTCGGATGAGTCGGATCGTCCGGGTTGGCGTCCACGATGCCATATGCTCGGTAAACGCGAGCAAGCGAGCCTCTTATGCGCTCGATGTAACGCAACCGTTTATCTTCACTTCTTGCGTTGTAGTAGCCAACCGCTGTCCACCCGCGCCCATGCTTTGCGATTTCCTGCGCGAGTATCCATGTGCCCACCTTGATATTTAAGCAAGGGTTCCAGAGTCTGTCCCGGTCAATCCCGTACTTATGCAGTGAATTCGAAAGCCACCAGGAATTTATCTGCATGATCCCAATGTCTTCGGAATCGTCAAAGTTCGCGCTGTTGATTGCCTGGGGGTTCAGATTGGATTCGTGGAGCGCAATCGCAATTATCAGATATACGTTGACGCCGTACTCCTTCGACGGAGCAACAAAGCAGCTTTCTAACTCGGCGACGCTGGGACTCTTAGCGGTCGCACTGTTGGTAAGCGCGAGCGCAATAGCCAATCCGGCAACTAGCCGGGCCATTTTCGCTGCCACGCGGCTCACTGTCAGAAGCTGCATATGCGTCACTTAGGCGTACCCTTCGGCCTTGGAAATCATTCCGTTTAGCAATTGCATGAAAAGTTCGCCGTTGCCGTTAGTGTTTTCAGGGGTGATCACATAGCGGCCATCGATCACCACAGTCGGCGTGACCGAAACGCCGTAATGTGTCACCCGCTCCACCGTCTTATCCACGACACCTTCCGCGCTGGCAAGCCTTTTCCAAGCTTGCATGAACCTGGGCATGTTCACGCCGCTGGATTGCACAATATCGCGCCATGTCTGCTCTTCCATGGGATTGCGCTTCTCCTGCTGAATGGCTGCGAATGCCCGGTTCATGAAGACCTCAAGCTTGTTCGGATCAGCCACCTTCACTGCGGAGAATGCCTTCAACGCGGCAAAGCTCCACGGCTCTTTTGTGAAGACGGGCGTAAATTCAACCTTCCAATTTCTCGGCAGATCTCGACTCCATTTCCACAACACGGAGTCGTACAAGAACGATATCGGGCAATCAAACGTCAAAAAGACTCGGACCACCCTCCGATCATCCTTGTAGGCGATCACTTCCCGATACGGCAACTGGCCATCTTTCGCGGAACGGGATTGGACATTAGCCTGAGTTGGCATGGAGGCTTGGGCCTCAGCCGCCCCGGGCGAGCCAACATACAACGCAGTCGTGGCCGTTGCTAGCGCCACTTTCGCGACCCAGCGCGAGCGTTTAGCCGAGGCAATACGCAACCCCTGCAAGATAAAAAGGTTCATTCTTTCACTCCTTGTTCCGCGTTTACTTCGTGCGTTCAGATGGCCCGTCTCGTCACTCAAGGGCAAGCATGCCCCCGCGACGGAAGTGAAGCACTTCTCTGACGTAGATTTGATCGTGGGACGCCAAGTTATGGCTTTCGAGCAACCGGAACAGGGATTGCGCGTACTTGTCTTCTTTCCACCGAGCAATTACAGGCTGCGCATCTTCCCGACTGAAGAAGCCTTGCTCGACGTAGAATGCAACGCGGTCTTGGCAGGACTCATCTGCCCCTACGATGTCCATCACCTGCTCAAGCGATGCGAACCCCATATCCAGCACGACCTGCCAAAGCGGAATTACCTTGCCGAGTTGACGTAGCTCACCCCAGCGTTCGACGCATTCGAACTGTTGGCTGGCGGTGATGATATTTTGCGCATAAAGACGCTTGTCGATTCTGTTCGAATGTACCGCCTGTACTGTCTCGCCAACCAACTCTTGTACGGCTGACAGCGTGGTCTTACCCTCCCGGGCATGGCGGACGGCGCACTCTGCAAGCGTCTCGAACTGAGGTTGCATAGCGGCAGCTTCGAATATTTCCTTCCGCGAGCCACCATTCACGATGGCGCGTCTCATACGCGGCGTGACTTCGATCATTTCGAACAGCGGAATCTTCCCCTTGTAGTCGGTGTCAGGCACCTCTATGAAGCGGTCTTGACCATCAAACAGCTCGGCGCTTTCGAGCCAGTTGCGTGACGCTTCACTCGGCTCGACCCTCGGGTAATCTGCACCTTCGGGAAGACCATCGATCAAACGGGTGAAGACGATAAGACGCACAGCTTGGGCAAAGGTTTGCCTGTCGATCCCGAGGTCTTCGCATCGCGTGATGACGCTCGCAGCGTCGTCCGCGTGAATCGTGAACAGGATCAATGTGCCCGTATTTCCGACGCGGAAAGCCGTAAGTGCAGTTTCCTCGTCGCGCACCTCGCCCACCAACCCTACGTGGACGCGCTGGCGGACCATAGCTCGGATTCCTTGCTCGAATGAGAGCTTGTTCGACACCTGCATCTGGTCAATACCCGCTAGGGCAATCTCAACCGGATCCTCGATAGTCTTGATGTTCTTGCCCATTTTTTTAAGAGCTGCGAGCAGCGAGAAGAGCAACGTAGTCTTTCCTGAACCGACCGGACCACAAACGATGAAAATGCCTGACTTTTCGCGAAGCAGGCCCTCCAACTTGTTTCGGACCGAACTGCTCATACGAATCCGATCCAGGCTCAATTTTTCGTCAACTTGAGCCAGGAGACGACACACCATTGTCTCTCCAGCATCAGTAGGAATCACCGAAACGCGCACGTCCAGCTCACGCGCGAAGCCCCACTTGGCCTCGTCGAACGTCAGATCGAAGCGACCGTCCTTTGGGGTGAGGAATTCCGTCTGGCTGATACCCGCCCGGGATTTGATGCGATCCAAGATCGTCTTGGCATCCGGGCCTTCAACTGAATCCACCGTTTCGACACGATCTCCAACGTGCTGAACGAGCAGCACGCCCCCCTCCAAACGAAGCTGAATGTCTGCGACCCCCGCCTTGACGCCATTTGCGAAGATCTGATTTAGCTTCAGAATCGCGTCCTTATCAGTGCCCGAGGTCGCGATAAATAGTTCCGGTCGCTTCACGCCCATGCTGAACTCTCCTTAAAATTTTTCACACTTGAGATCTCGGCCATGAAGGACCACAGCTATGCCTCGCTGAGCCATCACATCCGCCTTGATGCTCCAGGAGAGCCATGTAAGCTGATCTGCAACCCACTGAAGGTTCTTATCGAGCGCTCGTGCGCCTTGCATGACCAGACGCACCGGGGTGGCGGCAACGTCCACTTGCGCGCAAGGATCACGTTCCAAGGCGACGGCAGCCACCCACCAAAGAAAGAGGCAGAAAAAAGCTGCGCCCACTAGCGCCCGCAGAATCATCGCAGTCCCTCAAATACCGTTATGACTTAATTTAATGCATTATACAGATTGGAAACAAAAAAAAGGCGCACTCATGTGCGCCTGCCTGCTCCCGCTTGGAAGCTCTTACCCCACCAAATGCGTCTCCACGTCCCAATTGAAGTTGACCACTTGCGTCCTGGCCATCCGCAACCAATGGAGCGTGCGCCCACTCAACTTTGCATTGAACTGGTCCTTCGTCTGCTCGCTGACGAAGATCGTGGGCTGTTTGTTCTCTGTCCGAGAATACAAAAGATCGTTCAGCCGAGCTGTCTTGCTAGCGTCGGACGGTTCGTCACAGTAGAAGAGATTGTCGAGCACCAGTAGGCCACTATCATCATTAGCGGCTGGAAGCCCCAAGCTCGCGTCAACGTAGCGGACCTCCATGCTCTCTGCGATTCGCCGCAGCATGGACACGGCAATGTGAGTCTTTCCTGTACCGCTATTCCCAAACAGCGCCAATTGGCCGCAGGCCTCGAAATTCCGACTGTGCCATTGCTCAGCGATGCCCACCACGAAAGTCAGCATCGACTTCTGCTTTGCCAAGATCGGATGGAAGGATTCGAACGACGCTCCGGCGATCCCCTCCGGGACACCACTGCGCATCATCATTAGGTTTTCGATCAGCTCGCCGCCCGCCGCGCTCCCCTTGCCTTTGTCGAGGTCCGCGCACTGCGTGCATCCCGTGTACCCTCCCCTTGCGCTGAGAAATGCAACGTATGGCCCGTGCTCCGCGCAGTTACGCACTGCTGTCGTGGATTCCAGGCTCTCCGTGCCGTGCTGTGTAGACCCTTCTGCTTCACCAAACATATCAACTCTCAAACGCGTTTTGCCGGACGCCTACGTCGCCCGCCTGTTTGAGCTGGACCGCCGATCTGATGTCGGCGTGTCCGGCTGGCGAGTTCATCAGATGCTCTGAATAGCCATCTAAACGACATAGAACAGTTGTTAGGTTGTCAGTGCCATCTGGATGCTAGTCATGCACATCCAGCAATGGCGCTTTCACTCAATACATCTGAACAATTCGTAGTTGCTCAAGCGTCGGTAGTTCCAGGCATGAACAGCCCATTGACCGACGACCTGATCCGCTCCCGCTAGGGTGCGGCATTCGTTCGTGCCTCTCGAAACATTCACGCTGGCCTGAGCCGAGCTTGGCGACCGGAGCGAGCAGTTTCGGGTATCACACCCCCAAAAAAGCTCCCTGAACCACCCTAAAACCGGATCCTGCGCATCGCTCATCGCGCGCTTTGCTCGTCACAAACGACATAAATACTTGCAAGTTCAATGCAAAACTTTACCACACATTTCTCTGAAAATCGTTCCATTACGGATTGTGGTAACAATTATTTTATACATCATTTCTCTATTTAAATCAACAGCTTACGGTTATTTTTGTGTGGCTAGACAAAACCAGCGATAAAGCATGTTTGTTACAGCGGGCACAAACTCACGCACTTACCTCTGATACAAAAGAAAAAAAGCCCCACCTCCAAAGGAGGATGGGGCTTTTGGGGCGAAATGATTACGAAGCGTACTCTCGTAACATTTCTTTTGCTTCGAGCTTCATGGCGTTGCCGTCACCAAACCAAGCAGCGTTCAATCGGGTGTCAACCGACCGGCCCTTATAGTGGTCAGTCCATTCCGTGATGGCATTCAACATACCGTACGCGGTCTGGCCTGCCATGTCCGCGCCAAGCGCGTCCCCCTGGAAAAGCGACATGATTTTCTGGAAGCTTTTGTTCTTCCGGATATCGGCTTTGATGCCCGTCTGGGGATTGGGTGCTTGCCGCTTGCTGAGCAACTTTGCGGTGAACGATTCCGCATCGCTGAACGACATTGGCTTCATTGCCATGACACGCATTTCGTGTTGGAACCGCTCCCAAGAATCGACGTAGATCCCGAGGTCTTTTCGGATTTTTTCCGAATCGAAGCGGACGCTATGCGACACGCGAATGCCTTCCTTTTGATCGGCCATAGACATTTGCAGTGTGTTGTTGCAGACCACTCGCACCGAGGTGAAGTAAGCCTTCGTAGCAAGCGTCCCATCGTAGGACGTTGCCATGAGAAGGTAGGGCCGCGACACGTCGCCGTCCACGATCTCATGCCCATCATGGACCCGCGCCAAACCCCAGATTCGCTCACCGTGCCTGAGCACACCAGCCGTTTCGAGCTGGAACCCGCCAATCCGCGCAATTTCATCGAAGAAACTGAGCACATCTTCGGGTTGGTGAACCTTGTAGTCCTTGGAGACTACCGACAACTCTTGCTGAGTGTCATTACGGAAAAGGACATGGCGTTTGGCATACTTGATGTTGCCAAAGCCGAAGTCCGGGTTTTGATGAAAGAAGACCGGAGAGCGCTCAACACGCCAGTTCAGGCCTGCCTGCACCCGCCATTCATCAATGGATGCGCCGCGCGTCAGTTCTTGCCCCAGGCCATGCCAGGGGGTAGGCCCGACAAAAGCCATTGCCGCGTTGCCATTTGCCATGAAATTAAGTTCGTGTGCCATTTGTAACTCCCAAAAACAGAGCTTGGCGAACACCAGAGAGAGTGTTCTTTGTCAGACCAAGTACGGGTATAGACATGCTCAAGTGCAGCTACTCAATGGCCTGCCAAAGACAGCGAAAATTGGCGACTACCCTGGCCATCCTGCTCAAGCCGGGCGTCACGCCAAGCGAAAAAAAACCCCAAGGCAAAAAGCCTTGGGGTCGCTCAGGATGCAATCATGAAGACTACATCCATTCATCCGACGCTATCACGCGGTCCACTACAGACGAATCGGACAGGAACTCGAAGCCCATCCCAAAAGCTGCTACCAGCGCCGCCTCTGGACTGGAGTATTCGCCGTGGCCGGTGAATCCTCTTCGATCCAAACAACTATAACGGTACATGCCGGGCTTGGGATCAGGAGTGATCAAACACCACTTCCCCTGGTGCTCGTCGGTAAGAACCGTTCCCAGCGCTCCTGTCTTCCCTGCAAGGTCGCAGACCGTCTCCCACCGCTCATAACGCTCTCGCATTCTCGCCAAGATGTCGGTACACCCTTGTGCTTCCAAGAACGCGACCACTTCGGCCCGTGGCGCAAACTCCCCTTTCAACGAGCTGCGGGGACCGTGGGCACGATCTTGCTGTAGCAGATCAGATGTGCTCATGGTCAAGCCACCTTCACGCGATCAAATGCGGCATACGCTTGAAAGTAGTCCAGGAACAGCGCCTTCGCTTGCTCAGGGAGCAGTGGAATGATTGGCTGAGGGTCCGGCTCGATACCTCGGAGATAAGACCACGCCTCATGCCGCTGCTTGGGCATCAAGTCTCGCTTTTCCGTCGCCAAGGCAATGAGATCAGCTCGCTTTAGGGCAAGCTCATCATCCGTTGAAAGCATAATTCCGAAACGGGAATTTATCTGCTTTTGGACTCGCCCCTCCAACATGAGCAAACCCGCAAACATCCGCTTCAGGGGCGACACGACATCACCCACATATGCTTCGCTGGCGTCATGCAACAGCGCCGGGATCCGCAGCCTTTCATCATGCACAAGCATTGCGACATGAACGCAATGCTGGGCTACCGAGTAAAACTCGCTGCAATGGCCGTTGAACCGACATTTGTTGCTCAACGAGTGAGCAATGTCCTCCAGATCCACTCGGGAGATCAGATTCATGTCGATAGGGTTGAAGGGAAAAAAGCGCGCTCCGGAGAACAGCGCGACGTACTTCGTGACGTGCAAAAGCGCGTTGAACATGGCAATGCTCCAGTAAAGAGCTTGGCGGACACCAGAGAGGGCATCCTTTGCTGGACCAAGTGCTTGATAGACATGCTCAACTAAGGCTAGTCATAACGCCCGACATGGGTTACAATGAACTCATTAACAGCCCTTCTACTTTGAGAATGCAATGATGAAACTGCTCTCCGTTGTTACCATGGCATTTGCCCTCTCGGGCTGCGTCTCCCTGGAACCCAATACCAAGAACGGGCAGGAATTTGCCGGTCCTTTTCCCGTGCTGTACCGCGCCACGGTTGTTGACTTCCAGTACCAGGACGATGCGGGCGTGGCTCATTCCTTTGCAAAGGAAACGGCAAGCACCCTGGCCACTGGTTCGGATTCGCTTGGCAGTCTGGCGTCTATGGGCACTGGCTTGAGCGCCGCTGGCGGTGGTGCCCTCGTCGGGCTTGTCGGGGTGTTTGCCGATGCCATTGCCGCGAGCAACGCGCCCATTCCTCCGCAAATCGTGCTGAAGAAGGACAACGGGGAAACCATCAGCATCGCGGCACCCAATGTCTATATGGAGCGCGCGATCAAGTTTCACTGCCTGGACATAGGGGAACCCGTCAAGGTGGTAGACGACGACACGCCCTACCTCTACATCATGCACACCGATCCGCGTCTGCATCGCAGGACCGCCTTCGAGCCGAGCTGCGAATCGCTTCGCGAAAAGTACAACGTGCCTCTCAAGAAGGCCGTGGCGGCGTCCAACTGAACGCCGCCCGTCCATGCGAAATAGAAAAGCGGCCTACTGGCCGCTTTTCTTTTGAACGTCAGGGGCCTCGCATCAGGCAAAGCCCTTTTTCGTCCCTGGATCGCTCTCAAGCCTTCACGACGTGCATTCCGCAGGGAGCTTGCCCGTGGGATTTGCTGCCTTGGCACGGTCGCAGCTTTCTTTCACCCATTCATCCTTTTTGTCGGTGATGGTGTTGGACGCATTGGCCTTGTCAGCATTCAGGTATTGCGGGTCGTAAGCCTTCATGATGTCGTCGATAAGCTCGCTCATATCGATCTTGCTGAAGTCGATACGTGCAAGCTCGCCCGCGTTGAACCCCTCGCACTGGGGCGACCGTTCATTGCCCCAGCCCCACCCCAACTGCTTGCGCCCTTCCACGTTCACGATGCGCGCAAACTTTGAGTTGTAGCAGCAATAAGACTGCTTCCGGGTCACGCAAACGCCCAGCACTTCCTTCTCGCACCAATCACCAATTCGAGGCGAGCACAACTCCGCGCCGCGCCGCATAGCGAGCATTGCCTCTTCCTCATTGCAGGACATCGCACTCATGATGACCTGAATGGCAATTGCAGCCGCCAGCGCGTAAGGGTTGAAGTACATGCCCGGCATGCCACCGCCTGGGGCTACCAGCGTATACCCAGAGGTTCCCAGGAACGTCCCCGTTCCCCCGATAGAGAAGCCGAAATAGCTGAAGCTCGGGTTGGAGATACCTTCGAGGAAGCCCGTGCCGCCCGGAACGCTTTGAACAGCGGCAGACATCCCCGAGGAAATCCAGTTCACCGTGTCGCCATATAGCGTGTCGAGGACGAACTTGCTGCCCGCACGCACGGCAAAGCTTCCCGCGCCTGCCAGGAACTCGCCCATGATGGCGTTGTTGGTCTGGTCGGCTCCCTCCGTATTCAGGGAGCAGCAGCTCTTGATCCCCGCGCCACGCTTGGAGCGGCAAGTGCTAGCCTCACCCTTGAAAATATCAAGGCCATCCGGGTTGTAGACGCCGATCTCGCGAGCGATCTCCATGTCGGTGACGACCTGAGCGAAGTCGCCATCGGGCGGGTAGCTGGTATCCCAACAAACGCCTCCCACGCATACGTTGGTGTCACCACAAACCTCGACCTGATGCGAGGATCCGGCCTTTACGAGACACTGATAACCGATCTCATACTCGACGCAGCCAAACAGGCTGTCGTTGTCCAGACACTTGCGCGTCTGCACCTCGCACTTCGGGTTGTTGCGGAACTCCGTGCATGTATCGACCATCGTGTTGGTCGTGCAGGTGTAATCACGCCGCCATTGCCAACAACCGCCCACCTCACCCACTGTCACGTCGATGCCATTGATATTCTTTACGGGAGTCGCATCGACGCAAGGCGTCGCTTCTTTCAAGCAGCGTTGGATATTTGCTGTGTTGTTCGGATCGCCAGCCGACAGCGCCGATACGCAGATGTCCTGCATCTGCCCTGGCGCGCACACCTTGTTGCCAGTGGCCGGATCGGTAAGCCAGGACATGCAGTACTGATCGATCACTTCGGTGGCCCCGCACGGAGGGTAATGCCATCCAGCAGGCTGCGCCCAGGCAGCACCGTTCATTGGCAATGTCAACGCCCACAGCAGGGTGGCGATCAGCGAATCCCTTGCCAAGCCTTTCAAGTACTTGAACATTATTGTCTGTTCCTTATCGACCGACAGCCGCTTCCAACGGCCCGCAGTTGTTGTTCCAAGTGACGTTGATCTGCTTCTGAGGGACGCAGAAGTTATACGTCCACGTCATGTGGTTGTCTTCGGGACCGTAGCCAGCCCCACCCGCGTAATGCCAGTTATCGACGCGGAAAATGCAGGAATTTGTAGGGCGTGAACGTACACGGAAGCGCTCATTTGTTTTGAACGTTTGCCATATCGTGGTCTGCCCGCCGTACATGGAAATCCATTCCTCGGCTCGCTCGACCGTGTGGACATCCTTGCAAAAATCGCCGCAAATGGTAGTGCCTGCGTCGCCTCCGCCGTCGATGCACTCGTACTTGCACTCCTGGTGAGTGCCGGTAATGGCCTGCGGGCCTACAACCTGGATGAGTCCTTGCGAAGGGTAGACGGTCAACTCCCATAGAGGGGACTTGTCGTTGTAAATGACTTGACGGACCGGATCATCTGGCAAGCCGTCCGTGTAAGTGACCGTGATGTTGGCAGTGTCGAAACACTGCCTTTTCTCGACGCCGGTTGACTCGTTGCAAAAATACTTGTCGTAGGTAGCGGGGGTCGTGACGGTGTTCGTTACGCACGCACCGGGGACATCCGGTGGCATGGGATTCGGCTTCCAGTTGTTCAAGTCGTCCCCGGGCGGAATCTCATGGACGGTACGTCCTGGGTATTCACCTGCGAGGAAATTGATCCCCTCGCACTCCTGGTCGAAGAAGTCGCTCTGGTTCTTAATTGCCTCGGTACGCTGCTCAAGCGACATCTTGGCCCACTTCGCTTCGCCAACACCTTTGCGCGCCTCCACTTCGGGGTTGAAGCCCTCTCTGTCGCATTTACCGGAGGTGTAGCCTTTGCTCGAATTGATCTGCGCGACGCCAGTATCAAAAAAGAAATTTGCGTCCGTCCGCGAATCGTTCTTCTGTACGGGCTGATCCTTGTAGAAAGGCACATTGGCCTGAGCATTGGATTCCGTGATGCTCTTGTTCCCGTTACGCTGCAACTCGGACTTGCCGAGGCTCATGCCTTGGTTATGGGCATCTTGCGTCGTGGTTTGACCAGTTGCAGCGGCGCTCACGGTCAACAAGGCTGCAACCGCAACGAGTTTGGGTTTCACTTTCATCCCTGTCGTCCCTATCGAGCACCGCTCTCGAACATGTCGCGCCGCATTTCCCAATTTCCTTTGGGAAGGTCTTCAACCCGCCCATCAGGCGGGTTGCCGTCCGTGCAGATATTCATGCCGACCGGGGGCATCCGGAAGGTCACGAACTGCCCCGAGGTCGTCGGCACCTTCTCTTGCGTGACGTTGATCTCCACGCGAGCGCACTCGAACTGCTTGAACCTCTGCAACACCTTTACCGACACAAACAGTGGTTCGTTGGAGCGGGTCATGCCTTGCAAGGCCTTTGCCTGCGCGCCCTGAATCACCCCTTCGGCATAGCCATTCATGGAGCGAATCGCACGCGCAATCATCGACATATCGAACCCGGGCAGCGCTTGGGCCGGGCTGTATTGCGCGTTCGCGACGTTACCCAGGCAAAGAAAAATGAGGGCTACCCCGAAACCGACCTTCCATCGTTGGATGTTCATGTTCACTCCCGTCCGAAGTTCTTGAGCCGCGTCTGAGCCAGATCGCGAATAAACGGGATCTCGGTTCTCAATCGCATCGTGTCCAAAGCAGCTTGGACCGAAATGTCACCAGACACCTTGCTGAAAGTGTTTTTCGGACTGCATTGGCCGCTGTCATCCGGTGCGCAACCTTCATCAAGCACGGCCTTGTTTCCGGTGAGCACGAACGCAGGAACGGTGTTCACGTCAAACGTGGTGAATAGTTCCGGGTTGATCTCCCACGATGCTCGCCCCTGGTTGACACGTAGCGCTGCTGCCTGCGTCGCGCTCAGCTTTCCGTCCACCATTCCCCGCAGCACCATGACTCCACCAGCGACGCGGGCTTGCTCAGCAAGATTCTTGAGAACTTGTTCAGGCATGCTGAACGATACGAAGATCAACAAGGCGTCTTCGGGAACAGAGATCGTTCCGCTTTTCATCTGGTTGGCCAGTTTCTGCTTCACACTTTCGTGCTGCTTGAGCAGTTGCTGAAGCCGATCCGCCTGCGCAGGATCAACCATCCCCGCTAAGCCTTGCTTGCCTTGCTGTGCCGCTTGCACCTTCGCGGCCAATGCTCCTTGCGTCTGCGCCAGTCCTGACGCATAGGCCGCACGCTCTTGCTCAGTGGCCGCTTCTCGTACTGGCTTAAACGCCGATCTCCGAGCTGTATCGCCAGCTTGCGAAAGCGCCTTGTCGGCCTTCTCGCGCTGATAAGCGCCCCGAGCCTGAAGCTCTTCTGACGACGGCAAGTTCAGCGGTTTCATTTGCTTCTGAATCTGAGCGTCGGACGGAAGCTGAACACCGCCGAGAGCAGTCCCATGCATTCCCCGGAAGTCCAGTTCGTCAGCGCGCTCGGCTTGTGCGAATGCCGGATTCGCAAATGCCGCAAACAACGCGGCAATAGATGCCGCCCATGTGAAGTACTGAGAGAGCGACTGGTTCATAGCAGTTCTCGATGATCACGTTGATAGTTGCGGCGGGGCGTGTAGCCCGCCGCTTGATGTCGAACTTCAGTTGGGGCTATGGCCAAGCGCCTGAGCAGCAGTCGCGCTTTCGAAAGATCACGTAGCCGAAGTCACGAAACACCGACGCTGGAGCCTCCGTGCCCGATTCGACAAAAGCGGTCGAGCGTCCAATCGGATCGCAACACAGGCCTCGGATCTTTTCAGTCTGGGGGAAAGGCGCAAGCCGCTGAAACTTGTACTGGCGCTTGTCCATAACGGGCTGCCAATGACCAGCAGCCGAACATGCCGACTCCTTCCCCGTGTGCGAAGCCATACCCTTGAACTCGTGCTGCCACGCGAGCAAACGAGTAGACAGCAACCGCGCCGTCGCTTCATTGGTGAAGTGGGGCTTCACCCATCCGCCGTACGGATAGATCGACCCCCACGACCCGGCAACCCAGAACAGTTCGCGTCGAGGAAAATCGACCAGCGCCGATATCGCGTCCGCAGTACCGGCGAATATCGCAGTCATGTTGGCCACGGCGAAGGCCAATGGGTTGATCGTGGTCGAAATCTCCCAGTCGGTATAGGCGGGATCCACCTCGGTGGGCCAAGCAGGGGACAGGCTGCCCTTTGTGAGGCAGGAAGCATCCAGCAGCACATCCATGACGTACATGAGTGGGTTCGTGTAACCGTGCGTCCAACGAAACGCGCTGGAGGTCTGCCCCAACGTGCTCACACTGTGTTGGGGATTGCGGTTCGTCATCCCGATCATCGTGTCATTGATCCCGACGTTCATTTCGATGCCCCCGAGGTTCGGAAAGCACCATGGCGTCATAGTCACATCTGTGAGGTACACCGGCTCCCAAAATGACGTGGGCACGCCGATTCTGGGCGGAGAATTGCAGAGGCAAACGGGATCACTGAAGTCGCTGTCGTAATCCTCCGCTGAGCCAGATCCGAGCGAGATAGCGCCGAAGAGCTTGATCGGGTACATGCATGACCAACACACATCGGTGATCGGGTTCATGAACTTTCCTTCACATGCCCCACCGGTAATTTGCGCGGTCGCATTGAATGAAAGTGACCCGGCCATCGCCAACGTCAGCCCCAAAATTGCTTTCTTGATCTTCTTCATTCGGGCACCTTGTCGGACTTCACAGGCTGGATGCCGTCAGCCAGCGGCATGACCACAGGCGTCCCGCTCTCCGCACTGAACGCGATCTCCTGCACCTTCAACGCCATACCCTCCTGGCTTACGAGCGCGGGCACGTACTTGATGTCGAATCGCGTAGTGAATACGCCTCCGAGGTCAAAGTAGACCTGACGCTTGTGCTCACGCATGAACTTGGTGTACGACCCGCCGACGAGAATCACCTTGTCCTTGGGAAACTTTTCCAGGCGATCAAGCGCGAGCGCCACCTGCCTGTCATCCCTCGCGTCGATGAGCAGCACCGATTTTGTCCATTTGGTGTATTCAAGAGGATTGATACGAGTCCCGGCGAGCGCCAGGACTTTGCCCGTGTCATCCACCATGTTGTCTTGCACGGTCACGCTGGGATCAAGCAGATAGGTCTTTGGGAACGAGACAGTCTGAATTCCCGGGATCGGCTCGGGGTTCTCGATAGCGTCCAACGTCTCTCTGCGGTATCGATCCATGCGCTTTTGGAGTTCTCCAGTGCGCTCAAGCTCTTTGAGCTTTTCGATGGTCTGCGTGACGGCGTGCTCTTCCTCGATAGACCAGAGGTTCCCGTAGTTGCCGAGATATTCTGCGCTGGCCGAGCCAGCGCCGAGGGCGGTGCTGAACATCAGCGCCAGCCCGAGTGTGCGGCACCTGGACCGCCTACCGAAGACGGGTAACTTTGGGTCCGTCCAAAGGGGCAGTTCGCGGGCGGCATATAGTGCGCGCATGGTCAAAACCCTTCTGCATTATTTTAATGCTCCAGTTTAATGGAAAACCCGTCTTGCCGGGGTGCTGATCTGATGCCGCAGCCGTGCAACCCACGGCTGGTCGCCTAAGCCGCAAGTAGCCGATGTTGATCATGACTATCAACCACTTGGTCTACCAAAGAACACTTTCTCAGGTGTTCGCCAAGCTCTGAAATGGAGTTTGAAATGCAGGCATACCTTTCATCCCGCCAGTCCACCATCGTCAAGGCCGCCTACGATTTCGACCACTTGGCAAACCTCGTGTATCGCGATCTTCAGGCGTACCTTCAGGCGGATCTTCCGCTCCCAGACATCGAAGCAAAGGAAAGCGCCAACTACGGCTATCAGTTGAGCGTGCTGCTTGACGATCTGAACGCTGGTTGGGTTGATTTGGACGATTCGATTGGCAACGCCGATCTCGTTGTCAAGATCAACATGCGAACGTTCCAAACGTTCACCTACTGCAATGGTGAAGCGGCACTTGTTTCGTGCAGCAACGCATCAGCGTTCACAGCCCGAGTGGCCTACGAACGCAAGTTCTACCAACTGAAAGATCCGGCTTTCACTCTCATTGAGGGTGACGAAGACTCGAAGTTGTATGACCACGAGCGCAAGACGTTCTTGATCTAAGCGGAGGCATCATGACCCAAAGCAGCATGTTTCCTCGCTCTGAGAAGGAAGACATCGACCACTATCAAGCGCAGCTTCTCCTGAAGAAGTGCTCGAAGACGCGTACGATTATTCTCACTGATGAGGGCATCGTCCTGACGGTTACTCCGAATCGTCAACAAACCATTTGCGAAATGAAGCCTGACTGGATATATCCAGTCAGGAACCTTCAGGAAGCGAGTGAAGTGATTTCGCGCTCATTTGAATTGCGAAATTCCTAGTACAAAACCCCAAGCTCAATTGAGTCTTGGGGTTTTTTTTTGGGGGTGATCCACGATCATTCGGGTGGTTCAAACGCGAAGCCGAGGCTGTCCATCGAACGCCAACCCTTGCGGGCCGAAAAAGCGTCGTCCGTCAGCTTGAACAGCACCGACTGAGGCTTTCCCCCGTACAGTGGACCCATGAAAAACTGGTATTGATTGACGAGGATGCTGAAGCCCTTTGCCACGATGGACTCTTGATCGCCTGCGCCGGGAAGCAACCTACTTCGCGCCTCATCTGGAGACTTTGCGCGCACCAGCATCCAAGCCGTGAAGAGTGCAACCGCTCGATCATCCAAGCTCTCTTCGAACACATCTTTCAGCGTAACACTCAAAACCACCCCCATCTTGCCCCGATAGCGCGTTCCAACTGTTTGCGTCCCCCCGCGACCACGATCACACCACTTCGGGTCTTGAACCTTCGGCTCTTTTTTGCGAGCGGAAACCAAAGGACTGGTTGAGCCTTCAGATGCTGGGCGACACGCACAACCTGTCCGATGTGGTCGCGTGGGAAGCGGTCCCCATTCTCCTTTCGGATCTCGTCATTTGTGAAGAATGAGAACCACACCTTCTTCGCACTTTCGCCGCTTTTGATCTCCACCGCGAAGCGCTCGTCACGCGACGAAGTAATCAGAGCGTCGCAGTTTCCAAGGCGCGGAACGGGAACGTCAGCTCGAAGCTCCCAACCGTGCGGGAGTCTAAGGGCCGCGACAGCCTTTCGCTCGACACGCACCCCCCGCACTCGGTAATACTTGTCCTTGATGCGCAAGTACGCGACGACGAGAGCCGCGACAACAGCAAGATAAATCCATCCTTCCGACATCGTGTTCTTCAGCCTTCCAGAGCTTTGCGTACGAAAGCCAACACCTCATCCCGCCCGGTAGCAGTCACGACGGTCTGATAGATCCTCTTGTCCTTGGAGGGCAAATGCCTCTCAACCCTTCCGAACCACCCCCTACGCATGTACTCTTCCGCTGGCCTGTTCATATCATGGTCGTCCTGACCAGAAATCAGAACTCCGCGATCTCGGAGGATTTGGAACAGACGGCTGAGCGGTGCGATGTTCAATTCTCGGGCGATTGCACTCATCGAAATGAAGGTGCCGACAATCGCGTCGTCATCCTTCAGCGCGCTTCCCGACTCGTCACTACGCAAACTGGCAAGGCCGCCAAATCCATTCGCATCAACCCAGGCCTGAATTTGCGCCCTGCTCCATCGATCAGAGCGAGACGATACCCCGCTCGAATCAATCGCTTTTGGAAACCTTCCGCACTCGACAAGGGCGCGCACCAACTTCGAACTGTGGCCAGTCAACATCGAAACCGCATGGAGTGACAAGTCTGCCTTGAATTGAGGGGCACGAGCGACATCGACAACACCAAGCGGCGTACACTCGATCCTCTTCCAGCGCGCGAAAGCGGCCGGGTCATGCGTCTTGTCATCAAAAAACCATTGCTGACGCTTCCGGTGTAGTTCCGCCCCAGCATGGCGAGCTAGCTCGACTTCCGATTCAGGCACGTCAATGAAGATCCACATTCTGCGTCTCCGAGTTCGGCGTGCATGGGGGCACGGAAGTGTCCTTTGCTTCTAGCGCTTGCAGCCCGTACGACTGAAACCAAATGGTCAGTCAATCCCACGTATCCGGCGATGAACGCTTCATCAGGGTGCGCGCCCCGTGCCAACGTCGCGCGCAGCTCGCGCGTACGGCGCTCCAGCTCTTCGACCTTCTGCTCTGTACGCACCGACTGCATGACAAAACAATTGTGACCACTGAGCTGAAGGCCGATGCCGCTATCTCTGCGAGGACGTGGCACCTGCGGCCACCTAGTTGGAACCAGGGGCGTTGGTGACAACTACTGCATCACCATCGTTGCCCATGCCCGCGTTGAGGAAGGCCTCCAGCCGCTCCTGCGGAACTGCGCCGGGAAGAATTTGTCCCGCGCCGTTGACCATGGAGGGAGTGCCGAACAGTTCGTGCTTTTTCGCGAACGCTTGAACCTCGGCCAGCGGAGTGTCACATCCGCGCTGACCTGCCGGTGCCATACCGCGCACCATGTAATTCATCATCGCGGTGAGGCGTTGTTGGTTGTCGTTCAAACACCAAATGGCCTCGGACGTTGCGCGCGCACTTGGATGAAGCGAATCGATGGGGTAAAGATAGCGGTAGATCGTCACGTTGGTGACGTTCGTCAGCGTCTCTTCCAGCTTCTTGCAGAACGGGCAGTCAACATCCGTAAGAATGGCGAGTTTCCGCGCGCCGTCACCCTTCACTTCCACAATGGCGTTCTTCGGGTCCAGCGACGCGAAATCGAGCTTGTTTAGTTGCTCCTTGCGCTCCGCCGTGAGGTCACGGCTTTTAGACATGTCGTACATGCTTCCGAAGATTAGGTACGCCCCTTCCTTGTCCGTGTAGAAGATGTTCTTGCCCGTGACCAACTCGTAGATTCCGGCGATGGGCGTCGGATTGATCTCGCTGAAGTTGGTTGTGGGGTATTTCGCCTTCAACGAGCCAGCGAGATAGGCTTTCTCTTCGATCACGCGAGCGTCACCGCCCGCGTTCGCGCCGCTGCCCACAGAAGTTGCATTGGCCAGGGCCGAAACGCCGATCAGACCAGATGCAAGCAACACACGTACGTTTCGCGTCAATTTCACAAGCGCACCTTTAAAAATATTTGGTGCGTTAGTTTAATGCATCTTTCGTTTTGATAGCGTGTAATTCTGCCCGATCCGCAAGGAAGGGAAGGTTGACGTTTCGAGCTAATCGCTTCGTGCGAAGGTCATATGGGGCGCAACGAAATTGTCCGACCTTATGCGGGTGACTGAAACTCCAGTTCGCACGTCCACAATCGACACATTGCGCTCTGACCCGGCGACCCCAACGAAGGGCGTGCCGGGAATGTCCGCCAGCCCGCGAATTTCTGTCAGACCAATATCGGCCCCGTCGATGATGTACGGCGACTCGCCGCCGCGCTGCGCCACAAGACAATCCGACCCGGTGTAGGACGCCAGTACAGTCCCGGTCAGCACGTTTCGCTCCACGCTCTGGGGTCGGATATGGAACCGGGGATGAACCAAGAGCTGCTGTCGCTGGCCCGAGGCCAAATTCACCTTCACAAGCGGGCGAGGGACACTCATTTCGGGGGTCTTATACTGGATGAATGGCAACGCATAATCTCGCGGCGGCAGCGAAAACTCACTCTCGGCTACCCGGTCCGCATCCAGGACGGCTGCGGCGAACGTCCTCTCGCCACGCGCGGTGTCCATGAATACGGACTGCTGGAGAATGACGTACGCCTGACCGTCGTCCGTGACACGAACGTGTGTCACCGCGCCATTCAGGTCGGTCTGATCGTAGACTTTTTTTACGGCCAGCGTATCGGGGTCGCATGTGAAGATGCACGATTGCCCGAACGTAGTGAGGACTGGCCGACCAGCAGTCGTGAGCGTCCCATAGTCCGCCACGACTAGCTCGTTGCGCGACGGCAGATACTGGATCTCGTGGGGGTTTATGCCCCAGTCTTCGATTCGCCTCAGCAATCGAAGATCCTTGGCGTCATACACTTCAACCGCACCACGATCAGCGACGCTAGACCTAGATGTCTTGCATAGAGGAACCAAAAGGACGCTTCTGTCATTGAGCAATAGTCCGTGACCGGAATAGAAGAAGCCTTTGGGAGCCTCAAAGCGTTGAACTATCCGGTTCTCGCGATCCACGACCAGTGCGTGCGGGCCATTTTGGGGACAGCAAAGCACCCTTCCCTGCCCCAAAGGCATGGCGATATGGGCCTTCTCCATGGGTAGCTTGACACTCTCAACTGTCCCGTCCTTGAGCCGCACTCTTGTCAGCACTGAGCTTCTTTCCTGAAAATCGATTCGAGGTGAGTCGAGGCGACCCTCATATCCAAACAGCAGCAGCTCACCCGACTCATGAGCTTCCGCCCACGCGTCAGCTCCGCCGCTCGCGGCTGCACTGAACCCCAAAGAGGCAGCGCCTGCGGCAGCAATACTCGTCAGAAATTTGCGCCTGTGAATGCCCATACCAATTCCCTTTGCCCCGGTGCGAGTCAAATCCGAAAGATCCCCGATCACGCGATCACAGGTGGCGACTAATCCAAACCTCGAACGATGGGTCATGCTGAACCTCGATATGCTAAGCGGTTTGCGCCAAAGTTCTCTGTGCGATACCGCCTCACCACCGCTTTGGTACTGCAATCCACAATGGCCACGTATCGGTTTCGCCCGGCCAAAGCCACACATCTTGTTCCCTTCAACGAGCAAGCGCCAGCCACATTGGTTAGGCCGAAATCGCACGCATCGACGAGCGTGGGACGGCCTCCAGGCTCGACGAACAGGACTCGATCCGAGTTGGAGAACGTAGCCACTGCGATGTTGGTACTTTCGTTGAATGCCAGCGCTTCGTGCTCGCACTCCATCGCCAACATCTGCGCGGATTCCGATGGCCCCGCAAACCCGACTGAGAGCAGCGGCTGGGGCACGGGCGCGAAACCGTCGAAGAGCATTGAATACGACATTCTTGCCGCGAGCGCTGGAAGCCGCCCGTCGTCGTTCGAAGCAGGAAGCCGCTGAAACTGGGCCGCACCGACCATCGCTCGGCAATCAGGCAGCACCAACAGCGTCGATGGCCTTCCCATAGCGCTTTCC
Source organism: Achromobacter sp. 1012554356 (assembly GCF_059760815.1). Lineage (NCBI taxonomy): Bacteria > Pseudomonadati > Pseudomonadota > Betaproteobacteria > Burkholderiales > Alcaligenaceae > Achromobacter > Achromobacter sp. 1012554356. The sequence continues at coordinate 22,589 of NZ_JCBANC010000041.1, forward strand.
ACAGCAACTTGACGCATCGGTCGTAGCGTGTCTATGTCCACGACTGCGAGTGAGCAAACGGTTGGCCTGTACATAAGCCCCTCGCGGGTGAACGAACGACCAGCAGCTTCTCCAGCGTTCAGGACGACCAGTTCATCCGAGGCGGGACGGTGGTCAAACGCGACGGGCCACTTGCCGCCGCTACTACCCGTTCGCACCGTACCGTAATCATCGAGAGATACGCGCCAGATCATCCCGGCCTCTTCGAACGGTTCCTTTCGGGCCAACCCCAGTGTCAGATTTCTCTCGTTTTGATCAACCCAAATGCATCCGGTGAACATGTACCCCTCCGGCGCTGCCAGGATGCGGTCCGGAGTACCAGTACGGTGCGAGACAAAGCAGCTTTCGCCCTGACCGACGCAAATCTTCCTGCCATCCCCCAGGCCCACCACCGACATGGCGTGCGGCAGGGGCACAGCGTGTGCGGTCTGCTCGCCGCTCGCGAGATCCAGCGAACACAGCACGCTAAAACTTTCCGCCGAACGCTCACCCCCATCCGGAGGAAGCAGCTCTGGCCGATTTCCAACGAAGAGAATCGTCCCAGTAATTTGAACCGCCTCGACACGCTCTGCGCGCGCGGCTCCAGCCCAACTTAGCGCAGCGGCACCTACCAAACCACTCTTGAACATGGACCGTCGCGACATCCGCTGCATAGCACCTCCAAAACAGATATCTGAATTCTAATATGTATTGGATTGCGCCATATTTGCTTCTGATCATCAAAAAAAACCGCTTCGGCGAACCGAAGCGGTCTTATGGTGCATTTGACGGTGTTAGAAGCGAACGCGCAGGTTCAGACTGCCTGCGGTGTCCTGATTGCCGCTACCGTACTGACCGGAGTAAGCCAGCCCTAGCGAAGTGTCCTTCGCAATCGCGACGTTGGCACCCAGTTCAACAACCGCCGCGTTCTTCGCGATGGGCGCGCCCGTGACCGAGAACTGGCTGCCCCCTGCAAAAGAGAGCTTTGCCCCGGGCATCACGTCGCCGGAAGCATGCCGCCAGCCCAGCGCCCCCGTAACGATCCCTTCGGTCTTGCCGACTCCGAAGGCAGTCTTGCCGCGCAGGCCAAGCGTCGTCGTGGTGATCGAGTTGGTGACGCGCTCGCCGCTCAATGCCGCAATGCCGCCCGATTCCGAGAACGAATCCGTCTTCTGGCGAATGAACGCGACGCCAGCGAACGGTTCGAGGATCAGGCTGTCCGTCACGGGCATTGCGTAGCCGACTTCGCCAAACAACTGCCCGGTTCCCGCATCGTAGTCGGCCTTTAGGGTTTCGTTGACGCCTGTGAACTGGACACGACGCTTCGTGTCGATGTTGTGCCAGCTATACGCGCTTCCGACCAGAACGTTCAAGCTACCCTTCGTTCCGAGTGCGAAGGAGTTGCCTGCGAAAATGGCGGCGGAATAGGTTCCCACATCGGCCTTGGATGCCTTGTCGTCCACCTTCACGCGCCCGTCCGTATAACCGAACGAAGCGCCGAGCCGCCAACCGCGACCGACATCGGCATGACCGCCGAGGAATACGCCGCCCATGGTGTGATCCACGCTGGATGCGTTGCTGTCACCATCCAACTTGTTGCTCTGCCCGATGACCTCAACCCAGGTTGCAACGTCGCTACGGGGCGTACCGACAGGTACGGCACTGAAATGATTGCGAAGCTGCGCGAGAGACACGTCCCGCACGACGCGGCTGCTGTTCAGCAGTGCGGATGTCGTGCTTGCGTGAATTTCGCCGGACAGCAATTCGAGAGCACCGCCCACCTCGTCCTTCGACAGAACGACGACAGCATCGTAGATGTTCTTGTTCAGCCCGCTGGCTGCGCCCCCGGCGTTCGAGCCGCCCGACCCAGCGCCGGGAACGGTGGAACCGCCGCCCGATCCTTCGCCGCCGATGCCGCCACCCGTCGAGCCGCCGTTGCCATTGCCGTTGCCACCGCCCGAAGACCCTTCACCGCCCACGCTTCCGACGCCCTCACCGGCAGATCCACCGTTGCCGGAATTGCCGCCACCGCTGATGGGCGTGTCGTTCCGCTTCAGTTGCATCTTGACGGTAGTTGCGTCGTAAGTGAGCGCCGGGTCCAGGAAGGCATAGGTCGAAGCCACCGACCCGAACTGGCCATTGACTGCACCGGCTTGTAGGATGGTGTAGGTGCTGTCGGGAGCGTACGTACCGTTGAATCCGACGTGCGCGACCTTGCCCGCCAGATTTGCCGTGCCAGTAACCCGGATCAGGTCGCTCTCAGTGCCGGACGGGTTGGTTTCCACTTCGTACGTCGAATTGGCGTCAAAGTTCAGGTCGCCGTTGACGGTAAGGGTGCCGATGGAGTTGCCCGGAGCCACGACAGCGCCCGCGAACAGGTTCGTCGTGCCCACGGTTCCGTTGCCCTTCAGCAACCCGCCATTCATCACGTTGAGGGTTCCACCGAGTTGACCGGCCCCCACGGTGTTGACGATCAGCTTTCCACTTTGAACGGTGGTCGTGCCCGCAAAAGCCGAGCTGTCCGCCAGAAGCGTCAGAGATCCCGCACCGAGTTTGATGAAATTGCCCTGACCATCAATGCGTCCGTTGTATGCAACGTCGGCGGCTTCATCAAGTGCGAAGGAACCGGGCGCTTCGATGTTGACATTGCCCGTAAACGATTGGGCGGAAGCGGTCAGGCGTCCCCCCTTCACGTTCCACGGCAACGCGGAGGTGCCCTTCAAAGACAGATTGCCCACGCCGTCCTTGATAAGGCTACCTTCACCCGTGATGTTGCCGACATGCTGGCCGTCGAAGGCTTGATCGAAGACCACGGTGCCCAGGTTCTCGATGTTGCCCTTGATCGAGTTGGAACTACCGATCAAGGTTCCCGATTCGACGATGGTGTTGCTGTACGAGTTGACACCGCCCAGCGTCACTGTCGTGCCTGCGGCGCTGATATGCAGGTTGCCCGCGCCGGTAATGTTGCCCAGGAGGCTCACCGCAGCAGTGGCATCGATCATGCCCTTGTCTACGATCTTGATGGTCCGGCTGGAGGTCATCGCACCGTCTACTGCGAGCACGCCGCTGTCCAGGGTCAGCTCACCGCCCACAGCGCCGAGCGCGGAATCGGACGCCACCAGCGCTCGTCCATTCTTGATGACAGTGGAAGCGTGCGTATTGACGCCGCGCAGCTCGACGGTTCCGGGTCCGGTAATTTCGGTAACGCCGGTGCCGCTCATGCTGCCGTTGAACGTGCCGTCGTATTGCTGATTGAATACCAGCCGGGACATGTTGGAAATATCGCCAACCAGCGTGTCCGTACTTCCTTGCAATGTACCGCCAAGCACCTGCGTGCCGCCCGTGTAAAGCGAGATTCCGTTCAGGGTCAGGCTGCCCGCACCCGTCTTGACGAGAGCAAGAGTGCCGTCCGTACCTTGGCCAATTCCGCCTTCGAAGACCGAATGCTGATCGGCGGCGGTATCCACGGTCAGCGTCGCATCCGTCAGGCCCCAGTTGCTGACCATGCCGTGCGTGCCACCAGCGCCGCCCACGCTGTCCAAGCCGCCGATGGTGGTGCTGTGACCTTCCAGGTCAAAGCCGCCCCCCGTCCCCGCGCCTTCCGCTCTGGCGATCGCCACCTTGACGGTATTCGTCAGGGCATTGTCCGCGCCAAGGATGAGCCTTCCGCCACCGCCCACCGTGATCGTCGAATTGGAGATCGATCCCGCAGCCGCTGCGATGTACTGCCCGCCCGCGATTTCGGCCTCCACGCCGCTGACGGCGTTCGCGACCGTTGCCCGCACCGTGCCCTGGACGAATTGCGTGCCGCCAGCGAGGGCGTTGGTCGCATTCAGGTTCATGGTCGCGTTCGCGCCGATTTCTTGATGACCACCAGCGATAGCACCGGTCGCATTGAGATTCAGCGTGCTACGGTCTTCCAGCCGGATCGTGCCGCCCACCACGCCACCGGTAGCGTTGACATTGACCACCGCGTCGTCCTTGGCGCTCAGCATACCGGTGTGAAGACCGTTGGCAACGTTCACGTTTGCCGTGCTGTTGTTGTTCATCTGAACGATCTGGAAGCCCGTCAGCGCAAAGCCGGTATTCACCTCGAACTTCGAGGTGTCACTGAACGCGAACGGGGGGCCTTCAGGAATCGGGCCGTTGACCGAGGTGTCGTACACGTCCGATTCGGCGCACTGGGCAACATCGCAAGCTGCTGCCGCGTCACTGACAGGCATCAACACACCACCGATTGCCAAAGCCGCGACCGCAGCAGCGCCCCGGATCGCAGAGGATGCGACCGCCGAACCCTTCTTGCTCGCCTTGCCCCGCGACGCCGCCAATTCCGAGACGACGACCATCGCCCCGACTGCGTGGCTCCAAACGACCTTGTGCGTGTGATTCATCTTTTTTTCCAGTCTACGTTGAGAATAATTACGAACAAAAAGCGTGTGGTCCCGAACCATCTGCGCGCATGCGGCGCTGGAACCATTGCGCCACGGCGGCACGAAGCAAATACAATGCCGTGATGCATTAATTTAATTTTAGCTTATGTTGATAGTGTTTCGGCCCGATGCTCAGCAATGGCGCGGGGGAAGTTACACATTTTGCGGAAGGGACGAGTAGCCCATGTTGAGCATGACTATCCCTCACTAGGTCCAACAAAAATCGACTCTGGCCGAGCCTAGGGAAGGAGTGAAAGTTATGAGCGATAGATCTGATTACGACATCAAGTTCAAGGAAGTTAAGGAAAACTTCACGATTGAAGCTTTCTTTGAGCAAAACATGGGGCAAGCCCCTCGGTCATTTACGACTGGCATTCGCTTTCGTGGGTGTCCGGATTGCGGTGTAAGCAAGGATCCGACCTCGTATCGCGTGGAAGTCAGCAAGAAGGCCGGTGGGTCCACTCGCTGGAAGTGCTATTCGTGCGGTGAAGGTGGTGATGTGCTTGATGCTGCATCGAAGTTCTATTCATGCTCCACCCGCGAGGCGGCAACTCGTCTCGTGGGAAGCATCGGAATCTCGGGAGGCATCAAGAAGTGGAAAGCGAAGTCGGTCAGTTCGGCTCCTGAAGCACCAAAGCGGGACGACGCGGCGGTTCACGCGGTGATCAAGAAATTGATCGACGCAAGGCTGCCGATGACGAATCTCGTGAAGGAGTACTTCAAAGGTCGAGGCTTCTCCGAATCCTTGATTCAGGATGCGCAGAATCGGGGCATGTTGGTTGCTCTACCCACGCAACCGAACGCTTCGAAAGCGATGCTGTACGAGCTGTGCGGAGAGGAATTGCTTCTCAAGGCCGGTATGCTGAAAGAAGGATCCAAAGCACCCGCTTGCGCATTTCGCAATTTTGCCTTCATCACTCACGGCGCAAAGGCTATCGAGTTTCGATTGGCACGAGCGTTGAGAGAAGGCGAGACAAAGTGGATCTCGTATGGCCCCATGTCACCGTTCTTTTGGCAGGGTGAAGGCGACGAAGCGCAAGCGTACGTTCTGACCGAAGGTATGTCCGATTTGCTCTCAGGCGTCGCCTTGGGAACAAAGAAGTCGATCATCGGTATGCCTGGTTGCAAACGCTGGAACCCCTACTGGTTTCGCAAGATGGCCGGAAAGCTAGTGGTTACGGCCTTCGATGCAGACCAAGCGGGTGTGAACGCGCTCAACGGTGCCAAGAAAAAGACGGCAGAAGAGATCGCGGCCATCGAAAACGAGGAATTTCGTCTTCGTGAGATGGGCCTGATAGCGACGTTGCAGCACTTCGGTGCAAACGTCCAGCCGTTCACATTCCGGGAGGATTTTTTGGCCGAAACGCCAGACGATCAGAAGGACTTGAACGGATACCTGAAATGGCTTCTAAAGTCGAAGGGGCTACTTTGACCCTAAGGCTGCCATTCTCAGCAAAAACCCCGCCTCCATTGGAGTGCGGGGTTTTTTTTTGGCTTGGCATCCGCCAAACTACGTTCTACGAGGGATCGCGGCAGCAAGCCCGCTGGGTGCGGACCAGCCACCAATCGAAGCCGCTGCCAACCCCGCCCGAAGAGTATCAATTTCCTCTTGTTGCGCGGCTACAGTGTTTGCTAGCCTTGATTCGTTCCTGAGGCGTTCATTCAGTTGGCGCTTGAGTAGATCCGGGTCGCTGACCCTCGCCGCTACCCGCACCAGGAGCCAGAGTTCTCGCTGAATGTCGCTCCGATGCTCCCATGCAGTGCTGGCACTCCGGAACGTTCCACAGTTCCGGCTTTGTGCCACGACACCCGCAATCGCTCTGATGTGCCCCCGCGCGGTCACATACAAGAGGCCCCAGCGGGACGGTAGCTCATCTGGCTGTATCAATCCTTCAGGACACATGAAGTAGCGAAACTTGCCCATGCCCTCGCCGTGCTCCCGGTGCGGCTTTCTGGCGTCGGCCAGAAAGTCTGCTCGTGAACACTTGACCTCAACCACGACCGTCTCGGGATCACGCTCAACGGCGCGAAACCCAATAGCGTCCGGCATTTCACCTGTGTATCCGGATCTGCATTCGGTCAAAGCCACCGCACAGCCATGTCCGCCTTGGCTGTTCGACCTCAGCAGCCACTTTCTAGCGATTTCGCAGTAGTCGCGGTGCTTCATGCCGTTTGACCCTGGCAAAGGAGAAGGTGATGGGCATGGTTGCTCATTGCTCGCTCCGAAGGCCAATGGGCAGCGTATCGTTTCCGCCTCGATACGCTGCGTCCAGGGCTGCGCGCTCGATTTCGTTGTAGGTCAGTTGGATTCCGAAGAAGATCCCTCGGGTTGCGCCCGACTGTTGCCCGTAGTCGTTGAAGATTTCGCCCGCACCCCGCATTTCTGCATCCTTCAGCGCCAGCTCAAATCCGTCCGAACACTCGACAAGCAGGTTCAGCCGCTTGTAGGCGTCCGAAGTTGGCTGAAGCGCATCATCCATGTCCAGCATGACGAAGTAACCTTTACCGCCCTTTCGGGCTACGCGGCCTCGCAACTGGTGAAGCTGCGACGCGCCAAAGCGCTCGGGATGTATGACGACGACCATGCGCAGCGACGGCATCGTCAGGCCAATCTCGATGACGGTAGAGCTGATCAGAACGTCCAGCTCGTGCGCCTCCATCTGCTCCATCACCTTGGTCTTCTCGCCAGTCTTGAGCTTTCCGTGAATTACCCCGACCCGAGCGCCAAAGTGCTTGGCGAAGCGCATCATCGCAGCTTCGACCGACCGACCAGGGTCCACCGCGCCGCCCTTCGCCCTGCCCTTGCCAGTTGCGGTGCCCTTCTTCTGCCCTTTCGCCACGGCAGCCCCTTCCACCAAAGGATAGATGACCGCGATCTGACTGCCCTTGCTGATCTGCTGCTTCATGAACGAGAACAGGGTCCGGACATTTTCCTTCCTGCCAATTCGCGTTTGGATCTCCTTTTTGACGGGGCACGTCTTCAGCGCGGAGACATCCAAGCCTCCCATAGAAACGAGCGCAACCGTCCTAGGGATGGCCGTCGCGGTTGACTCCAGGACATTGCCGTCCTCCCCGACGAGCGCCATTCTCTGGTCGATACTGAACTTCTGCTGCTCGTCACTGATCAGGAACTTGAAAGTGCGCCCAGCAGCTTGCGCCGCGAACACCAGCGCCGTGGTTCCAATGTAGATCGCCGGATCGTCCAGGGCGGGATTCGACGGCTTTACGCCGGACAGCACCTGAACAACCGCAATTTCGGGATAGTAGGCGTGCAATTCCGACGCGATCTGCTTCACCAGCAATCGATTGGGCGCAATGATCGCCACCGGCCACCCCGCTTTATGCGCAACCACAGCGGGGATGAAAAATGCAACCGTCTTGCCCGTCCCCACGTCGCCCGACAGCATGCGGCGCATCGGAGTGGGACTGAGCAAGTCCTGCAAGATTTCCCAGATGGCGCGTCGTTGATCAATGGTGGCGTCAAATGGCAACCTTCCGATCAGCTCCCTGGCCATGTCAATCGCGCGGTCCCTGTCGATCTCCAACGCTGAGCTAGGCACCACGGGTCGCATTTGCTGCCGCCGTACCTGCTCCTGGACTGCCCGGATCGACACCTTCCGGGCAGCAGAGAGCGCCACCGTCGCGTGCTGCATGGTGGCGGGCCAATGCAGGTCTGAAAGCAACTGTTGGGAAGAAAGCCCGCAAGCGTCTTTGATGCTCTGGTCGGAAAGCCCCGTCTTCTCACGTAGGTGCGCAGCGGCTTCGGCTAGGTGCGGTCTGGCAAGCCGGACGCCTTCTTCGATGCTGTCGGCGCTCGCGAGGCCCGGCTTGCCCTTGTAAACGGGAAGGACGCTACCCGAATCGGCTGCGTCCACAAGCACGGGGTTGTAGAAGGAACGATATCTGCCGTTGGTGGCGAACTGACCGTACAGGTAGATCAAGTCCCCGGCCAGGACGAGCCTCCACAGGTCGAGCTTTTCGAACGCAATAAGCGAGCATTCGCCGCCGAGTTCGTCGATAACCGTGGCTCGCACGCGCCCGATCCTCCTATCGTCCCGGCTCACGGCGTTGCCCGCATTCGTCTCGAACGTCACGCTTTCGACTCTGAGGCATATGAAGACCTCAAGGCCAGTATCGGGCACCGGCAGCACGGTGATGGCCAGCGTGCAGTCTCGATACGCCTGGGGCGCTACCAGCAGTGCTTGGGCAGCGCATTCGATACCTATGCGCTTTAGCGATGAAGGAAGTTCTACAGCCTTGTTCGGTACGTCCATAGCAAATCGCCACTCCTAGCGGGTTGACCTTTCGCTTGGCTATGACATCGCGTAATCAGCGACGCTACCGCGAGAAAGATCTCTGACCGAATATCTCACTTCTTAGAAGGTGTCGCCACCGCGCTTGATCACGACGTTGCGGCTTGGCGCGGTACGCCGTTGAGGCTTCCTGCGAGCGGATGGAATCGAATCACCAATGATTTCGTCCGAAAGATCTGGCTCGTCATCGGGTTCCACAGTCACCGGAGGGACTGACACCGGGCTTTGAATTTGGGCTGTCGAGTCCAGAAGCTGATCCACACCATCAGGTGCTTCTAAATCACCTTCGTCGTTCGGATGCAGATCCACCGCTTCAGGTGCCTGCAAGTCGCCCTCATCGTCCTGCACCTCAGGTGCCCCGGCGTCAATACCAGTGTCATCGACGTAGCCGGTATTCAGGCGGTTCCATTCATCCTCACTGAGCACATCTGAGTCGTTCACGACACCTTCGTCTATCGGCTGCGAGGATTCCCCAGTCGCCTCGTGGTCAGGCGAATTCTCCTTCGGCGCTTCGGCAGAGTCCGCCGAAGCGCCGCCCCCTATCTCGTCCGACAGGTCATGGCCATCCAACACATCGCTGATGGTTGCGGTCGTGATCGCTGCGGGCGTTCCTGTTTCCGGCGCGCGCGGTCCTGCGTCCTTGGGGGTATCGGATTGCTTCTTTGCCTGGGTCTTGCCGTCAGTCGCAAGAGCGCGGGTGCGCTTCGGCTGCGCCTGCCTTGGAGAAACAGCAGCATCCATCAGATCCATGTCCGGAACGGCGCTCAATACGTCGTCAGTGCTGAATTCGGCTACCGATTCGGATTTTGATCTTGTCGCGCCCTTCCCACTACGCCTCTTCTCGATGAGGCGAGCCGCATCTTCGAGCGTGGATTCCTTCAGCTTCCCTACGGCCTTCATCACCTCCCGTGGCGGTGCGGGTTGCTCTGTCGCGACGGGCTGTTCATCGTCCACCGCGACAGCGTTCTCAGGCGCGGCACTCGAAGCCGCCTCCTGCGCCCCCGCACCGTCTCCTGTGTCCGATTGCAGTGCTTCCGCGTCCCCGGCCACCGTCGATATCGCCGAAGCTGGCGCGACCATGGGCTTCATCTGGTCTTCCACTACTTCGGCGTGCAGATCGGTCTTGGCTTCGTCCGCGCCGAACGCCTGTTCAACAAGCGCGTCCAGGTTTGCCTTGTCCTTGATCTTGTCCTTGGGAATGTGCGACAGGATCAAGTTCTTGACGATGACGTGACATGGGTTGAGAGCCAGATGCGTCAGCGCGTAGAACTCTTCCATTTCAACGGACGGCACATGAATCAAGAGTGCTGGTGCGATGTCGCCGAAATGACGGGTTTGGGTATGGTGGTAAAGGCCCACTCTGTACAGGGGGTTGTAGAGGCCAAAGTCCACACCGTTGTGCTTCGTGTACAGCAGGCCCTTTTCCTTGAGGATCGCGAGCAACTGATTGGTGAGGTCGTGTTTGCCTTCCCCACTTTCCAGCGAGATTCCCAGCTCCTTGCGCATGAGCGCGAGCAGCGCCCCCATCTTTATTGCGATGAAGTTCTCGTGCTTTTGACCAATACGGATCTTCGCGTCTTCCTCCTGCTTACCGACACCGTTGATGCGCCCGTGCGTGGTGACGATCTGCACAAACGTCTCGTAGATGGCTGCCGTCGCTTCCTCGGTCAGTTCTTGGCTGCGCTTTTCCTCTGTGTCGATCCCGGCTTCCAGCGCGCTGACGGCGCGGTCGGCGGTGATCATCAGCATCATCAACGAAGCCGCGCGGGGATCGTTGATCATGTAATGCGAGTTGAGGGGAATCTTGCTGGGATGGTGGTAGTGCGCGACGGCAGTATTGAGCACCGCCCTGTCCTGGGGTTGCAGCTCCCAAAACTCTGGCATCCGGGTAAGGATGCGTGGGCCAAGAACGTCGTGGATCACCCCGGCGTCATCATCAGCGAGCGTGTTCCCCAAAGGCTCTTTGTTCTTGCGAATTTTTCCCTTCCGGTCAACTTCGTACGCCTCCAGTTTGCCGAGGTCGTGCGCGAGTCCGATCAGCGGAATCAGGGGATCGTTCGGATGAGGCTGGTAGCCCGTGACGTTCTCGAACATCTTTACAGGGTTGCGCCCCCGACGTTTGACGAAGACGCCCTCGAACCTCCAGTTTCCACCATCGGGGGAAATCTCGATCAGGCAGCGAGCCGCTACGCTCAAGCAATGATCGTGCAGTCGCACCGAACCGTGCCCTCCTTCGCGGTGCGAAGCCGGATAGCGCTTGTGCGCGCAGTATGTGTCCCACACCGCGAGAAAGAGCTTGCCATGCGCGGTGATTTCCTTGCGCTGCACGTCTTTGGGGGCATCGCTCGCCAATGCCGCCGTACGAGGGTGGCTGCGTGCCAGCGTGTCAAGTTCGGCGCGGCGCACGGCGTGCAGATTGGCAAGCTCTTTCGTGTTTACTCGCGAGCGCTTCAACGCAGAATTAGGAATTATCTCGACAACGGGGACATTCTGCTGCAACAGCCATGCGCCAAGCCGGGCGTCCAGTATCGGCAGCCGGGCACTGGTGTTCTTGATCCGAGGCAGCGCATTTGTCGGGGTGGGAATCGGCCCCATCGTCGTGGTCAAGCCCAACATCGACCGGCTTCCGAGATCGACGAACTGCCGTTTGGTCTTGAGCAGAAAAACGCCCATGCCGACTAAGGCGATTGCCACGATACAGCTTGCTACGGTGTACCAAATGCGGCTGTGCAAGGCGTCAATGAAAGTGCCCACGTCCAGCATCAAGCCCGGGTCGCGTCCAATCGCAACAATCGTGAGAATCAGCCAGTAGAAAATCGTCAGCCGGATGCACACCGCGACCAATGACTCTTTGTAGACGGCCATCAGGAGATCCTTCCGAGGTCGGTGTAGGTCAAGGTCTTCGAATAGTCGAACGCCTCGCGGGCCTTGCGCTTCAACAGCCATTTCGCGGCAAACCGCCGCGCCGTGCCGTAATCGGACTGACTGAGCGCATAGCGATTCGCGGATTCCATCGCTTGGTCCAGCGGAACCCCGCGAATCAAGACTTCGGCCACGATCCACCACCCTACGGCCATCCCCGCGTTCACCGGCATTCCGACACCATGCTCATTCAGGTACACCATCGATTCGATAGCCTCCGGCACGTTGTAGGACGCGGCCTTATCCATCGCCTTCGCACCTTTGGCTGCGTCTCCGCTCTCAATCAGAAGCCGCGCATGCAGGTAGGTGCCATACGGTTCTTTGAGCCGCGCCGCTGATTCGGCGAACTTCAGCGCCACTGCACCTTGGCCAAGTGCGAGCGCATGCTTGGCCATCTGGACAAAGGCGAACGGAACCTTCTTCACTTTCAAGAAGTGCTCCATCGCCTTGTCCTGATTAGCGGCAACGCCGCGTCCGTACAGCGTCATGACGCCCAGGTTGTACTGAGCAAGGTCGTCTTTGTACGACGCCAAAGCGAAGTTCTTTACCGCCTTCTGGTAGTCGATCCCGGCTCCAATCCCGTTGTCGAACATATAGCCCAATACGGTGCGCGCCTTATTGTCCCCTTCCATCGCCAGTCGGTGAATTTCGAGCGGAGCCTTCTTGTCGCCGCGCTCTAGGTAGTCCGTCAAAAGCATTTGGGCCTCGCCGCCCTGGCCGAGCTTTCCGCGCGCCTCTCGTGCAATCGTTTCGCCCACTTTCTTGAATGGACCGGAAACAGTGGACACCGCTCCCTCAAACGAGAGGCCACCTTCGGCGGACGCCCGCCCAGGCAGAAAGATCAAAGCGCTGGCAGCCCCAAATGCCTTGAGCACGGTGCGGCGCGAGTGCGAGGTTTCCAGCGAATCTTTCTGCATTCTTTACACCATCATTAGAAGATATAATTTTATGGTGTTAGTTTAATGCATAGTTTGTTGCCAATGCTCGAACAGGTTTGTTTGCGCCCCCCTTGCGCGCTTCCCCGCATCAGTTGACGGGATGCCCCGGCGAACCAAACGCGGCCCCAGAAGCCCGGAGCTACGGCGTAAAGAGCAATTGCAGGTGGTTCCTGCGTCCCACCTATCACACCGCCAAAAGAGGATGCTGTGGATTTAGTAGAACTGGCACATGGCTACCACCAGGCCTCAAGTGACACCGAGCGCGAGAAGTGGAGCAACCTGACCTCCAAGTTCGTCTTGACGAATCCGACCACTGTCGGGATGGTCAGAAAGATGCTTCACAAGAAGCGCAAGAGCCTGGATCGAGAAGATGATGCTGTGCAGGATGTAGCGATCCTGTTTGTCATGAAGTACCTGCCCGCGATGGACAATCCAGACGCTGCGTGGGGAATGCTGAAGGGCGCTCTCGAAGTCGTAGAGAGCCGAATGACCAATAATTATTACGACCTGGAACGCTCATCTTCTGTCTCGATAGACGCGGCCCGCGAAGACGAAGAGGTGGCCAAAGACCTCCTGTCCGCCCAGATCGCTCATCAGAGCAAGGCGACTGCTGGGGCGATAATAGATAAAATGATGGCGAAAGCGGCCAAGAATCGAATCCATGAAGCCATCGTTGCGTCGAAAATGAACGGAAAGAACGCCCTTAGTTGGCTCCCGCAGATCACCACGACAAAGGACGAGCGCCGCCCCCTGCCCCGCCTGGATGACCTGCCCCCGGTGGTGATCAAGCGAAAGCCTACCGAAAAGGTTCCGGAAACGCGGGAGTACGCGCGCCTGCTGGAGATCCGCGACCTGTCGGGAATGTCCATCGAACCATTCGCCGAAGCGTTGCGCATCGGCGTTCCGCGCCTGCGCTCGTACCTGAACCGGAAGTCCTACGTCCACCCCGAGGTGCTTCAACAGGCTGAGCACTGGTACGCCAAGCACGGGCGCGAAAGGCGAGCGCGCCTGAAGAAGCTCAAGGCGTATCCGCTGCCTGAGCTGATTGAAAAGTGGAAGAAAAAGACTAAGGCCTCGACGTACGCGGAACTGGCTCGCATCATCGACATTTCCGTGCCGACCATGGTGCGATGGCGCAAAGGAACGGGCAATCCCATGCACGACAGCCACCTTCTGCAAGCCGAGGATCTGGTGCTGCGACATTGCCGGTCCATGCTGAGTTATAGCGGACGAGAATCATAGCGGCGCTCTAATTCCAGCGCGAACCGGAGACGAAAATCTGGGCGAAAAAAAACCCACCAAGCGAAAGGCTTGGTGGGTTTTGTTTTGGGAATGACATTAGACTATAATCGTCTAAAATCAGCCAACGGTCGCTAACTAGGAATTAAAAGGGGATATCGTCTTCGTCCCCATAATTTGCAGCAGGGGCCGAGCTTGCGGCTTGCGGCGCTTGTGCAGGTCGGCCTTGTGATCGCGACTGCGGCGCGGGGCGACCCGAATCAGAGTCGTCATTCCGGTCACTTCCTCCGTTGCCACCCAACATCTGCATTTGGTCCGCAACGATTTCGGTGCTGTATCGATCAGCGCCCGTATCCTTGTCCTGCCATTTGCGCGTCTTCAAGCGCCCTTCGATGTACACCGAACGGCCCTTCTTCAGGTACTCGCCAGCGATCTCAGCGAGACGGTTGTACATCACCACACGATGCCATTCCGTCTCTTCGCGCTTTTCGCCCGACGACTTGTCCTTCCAGGACGAGGTTGTGGCCACCGACATATTGCAGATTGCCGCTCCATCGGGCGAATAGCGCACCTCGGGGTCGCGGCCCAGGTTGCCGACCAAAATTACCTTGTTAACTGATGCCATGGTAGAAACTCCAAAAGGTTGATTCCTGGCGAACGTGAGAGAACGTTCTTTCGTAGACCAAGTACCGGATAGTCATAGTCATCTTGGGCTACTCGACACCAACCGCACCAGCGCGCCGTTCACCCGCAGACCCCTAGCCGCGCCGTTGCATCCTTTGCTGCAAGGCTTGGGCACGCTCCTGGTAGATGGAGGTCCAGGGGTACGGGTACTCCATGCGGGTTATTCCGGACTCCGGATCCTTGATTTCTTTCGGCTGGCGGCAGTGTTCGGGCTTGCCGAACTCGACGGAGGCGATGGCCTTGATAGCAGGGGTGATCCTGCGCTCGATCTGCGTCTCGACCACGGGGTTGCCATCGTCATCCTTCTTGGCAACTCCATCTTCCATCACCGGAACCTGCACCTCCACGTCCTTGATCTTCACGTACGCTTCGCCATGGAAGCGCACGAAGGGGATCCCCTTCATGCTCAGCGCGCCAATGCCGGTGTAGGTTTCCCGGGCCTCGCGTCCGTTCAATTCGACCATGACGCTCTTGCCCACGTCGTCCCACTGACGAAGCAGCATCTTGACGGAATCTGCTGTCCTCTTTCCGCTGAGAGTGACCTCGCCGGGGTAGAACTTCATGTTCTCGACGAATCCGGACAAGCCGATATAGTTGCCGTTGCGCCGCCGACCCTTGGCGCGACGGTACTCGGGGGTGGCCAAGCGCTCGCTCTCGTCGCCCGAGGTTTCATAGGGAAGCTGCATGCGGCGCACGAGATCATCAAGAGCGTCGCCGCTCAGATCCGCAATCTTTACGTCATGGACCTCCTTGGCGCGGAATCGTAGCCCCCAACCGCCACCTTCAATCTGGACGCCACGCACATATCCAGTGCAAGTCACCAGATTGCCCACCTCGAACCGATTCGGAACCCGGCTCGGATCCACCTCCACTTCAATGGAGTAGTCCGGGTTTTTCGAACTCAGCAACAGTTCGATACGGCTGTTGCCCAAGTCGCGGGATTTCAATTGACCTGTGATGTTGAAAAAGTTTACAAAGCCATTGCTATCGGCATAGCTACGGACTTTTTTCAGGTGAATTACGTTGCTGTCGATGCTTTGCATGTGGTTCCTCTGTTCAGATTCCTCGCAATCATTACGGATGAAACGCACGACTTTGACAGTCCTTGGCTTTTCATTTGCACTGATTTGTATTATTTTAAAGCAAATCTGGATTCTTTCGTTCGCTAAAATTTTTGCTGCCCTTGTCGCAGCCTGCCCGCCCGGGGGACGCCGCATTGCGCGGACGAGTGGGCAGTGCAACAATTCGGGCCTGGGGGCGACAGACGGCTTCGCCCGAGCGCACGTTGTAGGCGCATGCAGCACCACCAAAGATATGAGCCGAGAGGCCGACTGAAAGTTAGAAAAGAAGGTAAGACATGGACACCACCTTGAAGCGCGAAAAAACCAAGAAGCCCGGAGCCGCAGGGAAAGCCGCCCCTGTGACCCGCAGCCGGGACCGCGACAACACGCAGATTCCCGGCTATGAACTCATTCGCCGGATGAAAAGTCGGCTCATGGAATCCGGGGAGAACTCCGAAGCGCGGATGATCGAAGCCCTCGGGCTTACCCGGCAGTACTGGAATTCGTTCTGCAATGGCCACCGTCCGGTCGAAACCCTGATCCGCAACCGTGACCGCCTGTTCTGGATCGCGGACTTTCTGGGCACCTCCGCGCTGGAGGTCCGGATGGCGGCGGGCGATATCACGCCTGAAGAGTTGATCGCAGCCAACGGCAACCCGCTGTGGCTCGAAATGGAGAAGATCAAGAAGGATCCCCGCTGGGCGATGATCGCTCCTGTCAACGAAGTCGAATGGAATCAGTTGCCCCCGAAGATCCGCATCCTCATCGTGAGCCTGTACCAGACCGTCACGCAGCGAGACATCAAGGACGCGATGGGCGCGAAGGCGAAAAAGCAGCCTACCGTCGAAACCCTGTAAGAAGAAAGCCCCTCAATGAGGGGCTTTTTTTTGGGTTCGAGGATCGCCCTCGACTGGCTCTCGCGGTCCACGTTCAAACTCAAACTTGAAGGTGAACGCCAAGAAATTCCCGCAGACCATTTCAATACAGCATTCAGTCGCGCTTGCGCGATTCCATGACTGCCATCTGGGGGGCGGGACCACCCTCTTCGTCTGGATCGAATGGGCCGCACTTCCGATCAAACAGCTCTTGAAGGTAGTGACGCTCCAATGCCACTCGCTCCAAGATTTCGCGATGGTTGATCCAATACAGCAGGTCCAGATCGGAGCGCAGCAGCCCTCCGCCCAAGATTGCGAGAACATCCAAGTTATGGCCAGCGTTGGGGAACTCTGCATCCAGCAGCTCCAAAGCCCGGTTGCGCCATTTCGTCGTGCGAAAGAAGGGACGCGCGTCGTCAAGGCGACAATGGACACTGCTCAGGAAGCTGTCGTTGATAACCTTCACAAAGATGATGGGGTCGCCATAGGCCTTCGCATATCGCCAACCGACCCAGGCCAACCGAAGACGGAATGACAGGCTCAATCGGCCCTTGAGGAACGCGGGCAAGGCGAACTGGTCAGGCTCGACGAGGGCACGGACGCTGCCGTGAATCTTGCGGGATGAGTCCGAAAGGTGGCGGCGCAGGAATGCAACCAGCCTGTAGAAGGTCCACAGCGCGAAGCAGACCGCCAAACTTTTTCCCAGCAACAGAAAGTCCGCCAGTTTTAGGCCATCTTCAGCATCAAAAAACATGTGAAACCCAGCTTAAAAGTTCAACGTACAAATATCGTTCGTCACGCTGGATTTAATCACTGTCAAAAGCTACACCACAATTGCCAATTTGTAAGATCAACAGATTTCGAACGCCTCTGAGTTAAATGTGCGACACGTCGCTTTTTAAAATGACGAAGTGAGGCCGCATCTGGCCTCACTTCGTCAATTCAACAGCGGCTCACGCGATCCGGTCGCTCGTCAACCAATGCTCGTTGGAGGTCAGTCGTAGTTCGGAATGTCGTCCACGTCAGACCGATCCACCACGCGGCCATCTTCGTCGGCTTCGTTCGCGGGGGCGTTCGGCTGCATCTGGATGTCGTCGTAGACCGGGGTGCTGCGGCTCGATGTTTTTGCCGGGGGCGCGGAGTTGGCCTTCGCCACGCTTGCCTTCGGGGCACCCTTCTTCGCCGCGTTTGCAGCATCCTTTTCCGCTCGCTTCTGCAAGCGCAATTGCTTCTTGGCTGCCTTCTCCGCGTCATCTGCCGCCTTCTTGGCCAGCCTCGCGCTCTTTGCCTGCGCCTTTTCATGGCGCTCCTTGGCCTTGTCCTCCTTCAGCGCGACCGACTCGCGAAAGTCGGCAATCTGCTGGCGCGCGCCCATCAACTCGCGCAGCGCACCAGCCGTCAGGACGATCTTTTCGTCATCGTCCGCAGCTTTGCCGCCGTCGCCGGTCACTTGTTGGAGGATGATCGGGTCCAACTTGCTGATGAACGATTCGACTGCACTGACCGCAGCCGCGCCGACGTTGGCGGGAATCTTCGGCCCATCGACCGATGCAGCAGTCACGCGCACCTTGCCAACCGAAGAGGCTTTCTCCAAGCCGCGAGCAATGACTTCAACCGCCGCATCCCCGTGCTTGCGAATCATGTTCAGCGCGAACGTTTCGGCGATCACATCATCAGCCAGCCATTGCACAATCGCGAACGGCGCGGCGCGTAGCTCAAGAGTGTTCCGGATATGCCCCTCGGTGTACCGCCCCTGTCGGCGAGCGATTTCGCTAACCGATAGCCCCTCTGCGACCAACCGCTCATTCACGATGCCCTGCTCATACATGCTCAGCGGCTCAGTGTTGTTGGACAGGACCAGATCCATCGTCAATGCCACTTTGCTCGCGCCAGCGGACTTGCAGATGACGGGCAGATGGGTGATGTTGGCACCCTGCTCATTTGCGCGCCGCACCGCCTCCAAGCGTGTGTGCCCGGCGACGACGAAATAGACATCCTCGCCATCCTCCTGACCCCGAACGCACGTCAGCGGTTTGTCCTGAAGGTAGCCATTCGAGAGGATCGACTGCAAGATGCCGACCACCCGCGCTTCGCGCTTCACGCCGGGCAGGCGCACGTTGTAGCCGGGGCGCACCCGCAACGAAGCAAGCGGGACCACCACAATCGCAGTCGGCTCAGCGTCCGCGCTTCCGCTCTCCGCGCCTTCATCGGCAGCCGCGAAGTTCAAATCAGGGCCAGCCGAAATCGCGGCCAGCTCGTCTGTGAGGGATTGTTCAGTTGCGCTCATGCTTAGAAACTCCGGAAATAAATGTGCGGCGTGAGAACGAAGACCGCCTAGCCAATAGGCGTATTGTAACCCATACATCGGACGCTGCTTGCCGCCAGCCGAAGCGGTTACAGATTTTTCCCCGTGACCACCATCTTCCGATCACCCGCGCTGAAGCCGCTACGCATGTCGGCCATCGTTTCCGCCTGACCGATACCTGAGACACCCAACGCGCCACCGACACGCTCTACGCGGGCCATGTAGAGCGGATCCTTGATGATTTCGAGAACCACTTTCTCCAGCGGGCCGAACTTCACCAGCAGCGAACCACGAATGCGTGCAGCCTGTAGGCCGAGCAAGACGCAGTAGCTGTTGAAGACAGAAAACCACGCCTGTTGTCCGGCTGCGTCCGCTATCGGCTCCCTGGCGAAGAAGAAATGAATCGCGCTGCGGAACGCGAAGTTTTCGCTTTGCAGCACCTTCCCGCCGACCTTGCGCTCTTGTAGGCGTGGATTGCGCCTGCGCATTGCCAGTTCGATATCCTCGTAGGCTGCGTGGACCACCCGCGCCAGCAGGCTGCGGTTGTGTTGGCCATGAGTCTCTTCGTCATAGCCGTCGAGATAGCCCGTCGAGCGCAGGCCACGTCCGCCGCTGTGAATGCGCTCAAGCTCCTGGCTGTTCTCGGTGATCGTGACTCTGCGCAAAGCAAAGGACGGGTTCACCTCCGGCGCTCGCTCTGCGAACGCTGGCGGTATCTGTCGCGCCACATGACCCAGCATGTGCATGTCCATTCCGTGCCTCCTGGTTCGGCTCTCGTTGTGGGTAGGAGTATTCTAACCCATCCTCGCGCGTGTCCTATGCGAAAAAAGTGTTACCTGCCAGTGGACGCAAAAAGAAAAAGCCCAAACCCTAAAAGGGAATGGGCTTTTGGTACAGCAGCGCTAACGTGCGCTATTCATGCAGCGGATCTCGAAAAATCAACATCACGCGGTGTGCGTCAGGCGGCGATGCAGCTTGACGGTCAAGCGCTGAGCATACTTGAGAGCAATCTCCAGCATGGACTCTTTGGCATTGGCCAGCGCGGCGAAGGTGCAGACATAAAAGTGCGGGTGGCGATACACCGTTTCACCAGTCTCGACGATATCGATCCGGATGATCTTGTCGGTATTCAGCACCTCACCTTCCATGCACGACTTGAATTGCAGCACAACAGGCTGCGGATGACGAGCCGCGCTGCGACCGATATAGCCCGCAACGTTGAACGTGTCGTTCCATGCGCGGCCCGTATGCGTGTTGCCGTACCAGATCCGCAGGCGCGTGCTTTGCAGCGTGCGCTTCTGATAGACCTCACCCAGCACATTGCGCACTTCGTCGCAGGTGCCGTTTGTGCAAAAGAACGGGTCGCCAGTGAACTTGAACTGGTTGCCGACGACGAGCTTCTTGATGGGGGATTCCACATTCGACATGCCTAAAACTCCTGAGATAGAGCTTGGCGAACACCTGAGAAAGTGCTCTTTGTTGGACCAAGTACCGGGATAGACGTGCTCATAACCGGCTACTCAGGGGCGAAAAAAAAAGCCCGCTGCCAAATAGGCAGGGGCTTTCGGTATGGAAGTCAGCTAGGTGGCGATCAGCCGTCCCAAACGTTCCAAATCAGGTTTCGCGACATATGAACCTCCGCGATGGGCGCGCACCAGGGCCGCGTCTTTCATGAACTCCCGCGCTTTCAGCTTCGTGGCCTTGAAAAAGCCCTTCGAAAAGAAGTTTGAAGGATCGTCCGTGAAGAACACGCAATCGATACCGTCAAGCCTCTGCGCTCTCTTTTCGCCGCACTGAGCTTCGACGGCGGCGCAGCGAGTGTCGAAGGGTCCGACCAAGCTCCGAAATAATGGAGCTGCCTCTACACCCAGCGCTTCAAGCGCGACTTGAAGCGCAAGCATCCGCTCGGATTGCAGAGCTTTACTGCGCTCATGGTACTCGTTGAGCTTTGCCGTGTACTCCTGCCCCCAGGCGGTAAGCTTCTCCCGGTCTTCGGACTTCAATCCGACCAACAGAGGGCTGGAGGGCCAAAACTCCAAATCAAGATACTGTTGGAGCCTGCGCTTTGTGTCTGCCTGCTGGCTTTCTTCCCAGAAGCCACTTCTGAAGTGCTCTTGCAGAGTCTTGCGCACAGAACGGTATTCGGCGCAGCATTCGTCAAATGCTTTCATGCTTTGTCCTTGTTTGGAATCGCACACAACGCACCGAGAAGGCGCGTGCGTCTTTGCTAAGGTCAAAACCGGGTGTACAAGCCCGTGGCTTCGGTGAAGTCGCTTTGAAGCTGGTCGCAGTACAAGTCCTTCGACTCTTTCAGCACGCTGTACGAGGATCCAGACGCTTTTCCGTACTGCACGTCGTACAGGTCGGCTTCCGTCAAGATGATCCGAACAGTGTTGATTCCGTCCCGCACGTAGCCAGGATCCGCTGGCAGCTTGAACTGAAGCCCGCCGCGCTGTTCGCGAAGCGACACAAAGTTCTTTGCTCCAGTGAACACACTAAACCTGCCTCCCCCAAGCAACTGGAGGATTGTTTGCGCCTCTGCCTGTGCCACTTCGCTGCTAATACCGATTGCCTCTGACATGATTGTCCTCGTGAGTAGTGCTTGGCGAACGCTTGAGATCGCGTTCTTTGGTAGACCAAGTACTTGATAGTCACGATCAACGACGGCTACTCTGTCCCTACGAGGGGCACCCCGAGGCTGAGCAATAATTGAGCAACGAACTCCAACGCGGCGCGCTTTGGGCCACGAGGGACAACGCTTCGATTTATCCACAATTTCTGTGGACAATTTTTTCCGTTGCTAGGCGTCGTCCAGCAGCTCGTAGATGTGGCGGTGGACGAGCCGTGAAACCCCTGCCCGCTCGCCAGCCCGACCGGATTCCGCGATGGACTTCGCCCAGCGCCGAAGTTGCGCCTTGGCTTCGTCCAGGCTGCCCATGCGCCGAGCAAAAATTGCCAGCAGCACCGGATCGATGGAGAACGAACTGCGCCGCGCAACACCGTCTTCTTTGAAACGGTACTGAAGGACGATCACATCACTGGCGTCAGACACTGGAAGCCTCCAGCAATTGGATTGAAGGGCTGCCCGATTGCAGCAGCCGCGCGAACGTACTACTGCCATTCTGGTTGCCAACAAGCCAGCGGCACCCTCTCTTTGCGCGGGTGATCGCAACGTAGGCGAGCCTCATAGTTTCATCGTCCTGCGAATGCCCGTAGTGGCCCAGGCCTGCCCTTTCATACCAGCATGTACGCAAAGGATGGGTGGCCGGGGCGGCAAAATCGTCCACCAGCAGCACGTAATCCGCCTCCAAGCCCTTCGAGCCGTGAATAGTAAGGCAGGTAGCCCCGCTGGATTTAAACGGCACCAGCGAGCTTCTGGTGCGCCCTATGACGAAGACAGAATCGCGCGCCAGAAATTCCTTCGCTTCTTGGACATCCGGCCCTACGCTCTCGCCCAATCGGGCGAACGTGACCGGCACGTCCACATCGGCGTACTTCCCTTTGGCGACACTCTGCTTATCGATCTTTTCCTTCACGCATTCCAGCGCAGTGCTTGCCGCGTCAACAATCCTCTGCGATGAGCGGAAATTTTCGGACAGATGCACCGTCTCCTGGCTGTCAGGAGCCGCATCGAAGCGCCGAAAGAACTCGGTGAAGTACTTCGGAGACGCGCCGCGCCAACCGTAGATCGACTGCCAGTCGTCGCCCACCACCATCAATGATGTCGTGTGGCCCCGGCGCGAGATCTCAGCCCTGACCGCCTTCAGCCAGTTCACGATGATGCCGGAAATGTCCTGGAACTCGTCTGCCAAAAGATGCTGCACCCCTAGAATTGCCTCGTCCGGGAGTTCTTGCAGCCGTTTGGGGTCGGTCAGATCCAAGAACAGTTGGTTGCTCAGCGTGTAGCCCTTCTCTGCCACCAAACTAGTGAAGGCGGGCCAGAATATGGCGAGAGCTTTCGCAAAAAGCGCGTCTACCCCTTGCACCTTCGAAACGCTGGCGCTAGCGGCCTGCGCCACGTCGATGCCCAGCGATTGAAGAAACTGCGCCTGCTGCCAAAGCGCGACAAGTAAGGGCGTCGCACCGACCTCGCCTGTCAGCTTTACACCGAACTTGGGGAAGGCCTCGTCAGACGCTGCTCTCCACTTCAGACGAACGAGCAGCGCGGCCAGATCGTCGGGCGTATTCACCCAAATCACGTTTTGGTTGCTGGTCAGGACGTTCACGCACGACTTCTTTGCACCGAGCGCCGGACCGATAGCAAAGCCATCCGGCATCTTGTGCCCGCGAGCATGGCGCTCCGTCGCGCCCAGCAAAAGCCACGCGTTGAGCTTCGGGATATACGCATTGCCCCACCATGGCCCATGAGCCTGCACGGCCTTGCCGCCGATCTCCAATGGCCCGGTTGCAAAGGTGTCGCAGCGGAAGCTAATCAACGGATCGGCCATGAGGCTGGGCGCGATGGACGTGCGCCACAGTTGCTCCATGAATTGCGTGCGGGCAGCATCGTGCTGGCGCACCGCCAGCAGCCTGCCTTCCTTCGAAGGGTCCAGGTGCATGCCGCCCGATTCGATGAACGAATGCGTATAGAGCGCGGCCACGACCTCAGCAAAAGAAGGGTCGGTCGCCATCAGAGCGCTTGCTGCTTCGTTCAGCGTCCGGGCAAGTTCACTATCAGTATCTACCGATAGAGTGGGAAACGGCGCTGCCGCGCCCCCGCCCCCGCTTCCACCGTCCAATTGATCCAGCGTCTTCACGTTCAGCCCTGCCGCCTTGGCCTGGGCGAAGACGAGCGAATGGAAGGTGCGAACAACTGCGCTCGCATCCCGGTCGGAAAGGCTGTATCCCCAATGCTTCGCGGTGCCCACAAGCTTTTCGATGAAGTCCGCGCGGCTGTTGCGCGTGAAAGTGACGACCCGGATCGATTGCCAGGGGATGCCGTCGTAGAACGCCATCTTTATCACGCGCAGAACGAGGGTCGTGGATTTGCCGGAGCCAGCGCCCGCCACAACTCGCGTCGTCGCTGAGCGCGCAAGGATCATCTGCCACTGATCGTTTGTTGGGAGTGGTCGGCCAGCGGTGCGCAACCGCCTCTCCATATCTTCACGAATCGGAGAGCGTTCTTCTGAGGCGCGGGGGATGGTTTCTTTCTCACCGACGAGCGCGTTGAGAAAGCCGCCCAGCTTGCTGAGCAAAGCGAATCTGTTGTTGTTCTTTTCCATGCAGCTTCCTGTAGTTCCACATGCTTTCCCGGCCATTGTACGACATAAATATATATGCACGCCGTCGCTTTGCGTCCGCTGTGCTGCGTCGTCGCTCCTTGGCCACATTCCCACGGTCGGTCGCGCCCCCGCCCTGCCGGATTAGAGGGCAAAAAAAAACCCTGAAGCCAATGGCTTCAGGGTTCTTGTTGTAGTGCTGGGATTCAATTGGCCAAATCGCCAACTGCAACGCTGTCAGACACTTCCAAGGTGCCGTTGTGCGTGAAGGATTGATCGACTGAAATGGCTTCGGCCACATCGACGCCGCCTTGCATCAACGCAGCCTTGGCGACGTAGATCTTCTTAGCTTGAAAGTGGCTCAGCGTCTCAAGTTGCCCGCCGCATTGCACGTACTGCGATGCGATTAGATCGCCTTCGCACCACACGTTGCCTTTGACATCGAGCGCGTTCACGATGCAGGCAGATTTGCGGCAAATCAAGCTCGCAGCGGTCATGCGACCGTTGATGCGAATGTCTTGAAGCTGGTTCTCAACGTGCTGACGGAAGAGGACATCGCCAGAGCTATAGATGCCTTTGGCCCGGACTACGCTCTTTATGATTGTCGCGCCCGGAATGAACAGCATGCCATCGACTGCGATGACGCCAGTCTGGTCCATCGAAGAGTCAAACACAAAGCCTTTGCCGTCGAGCAGGGATAGCAGGTGTTCGATGATCCCGTCGATGGGATTGAAGCTACTGACGTAGTGCGTGAGAACTTCACGCGCTTCCACGTCCTTGATGCCGAAGATGGATTTGAACCAGACTTCGAAGTCCGACACGTCGGGCATCGGTACTTCGCTAGAGCGCAGTTCAGAGAAAGTGATCTTGCACATGATGTTTCCTATCGGGTAGATCGTTGGCGAACGGCGAGTGAGACGTTCTTTGTTAGACCAAGTGCCCTGATAGTCATGCTCAACAGGGGCTACTAAAGAAAAAGCCTCTGTACCGAATGGGTACAGAGGCTCTGGGGTGAATACCGCGTGGAACGCGCTTGTGGCGGGGCTAGTAAGCCTCGGGGTACTCCAACGATTCAATGAGTTCTTCGAAGTCCACCAAGGACGTGATCCGGACTTTGTTGATATGCAGGTGAGTGTCCGCCGCGTTGACGAAAGTCTCCACATTCAATTCCGGATAGCGGCGCAGCACCTCAAACTCGATGCGCTTCAACAGCTCGTACTGGTAGACGTTGTGCAGTTCCGGGGGATCCTCGCTTTTGCGCATTTCTTCCCAGAGAACTTCCTCCGTGATCTCCACGCCGAGCGATTCGGCCAGGGTGTGCCAGCCGTCAACGTTGCCCGACAGATTGGCCTTGAAACGGTTCAGGGTCTGTTGCCACGACGAATGAAAGCCAAACATGATGAAGCTCCTATCTGCGAGAGCTTGGCGCGCACTTGAGATTGTGCGCTTTGATAGACCAAGTAAGGGATAGACATGTTCATTGGCAGCTAAAACGGAAGTGCGTTCTCATCCACGAGGTGATGCTGCAACACCAGAGGAAAGAAAACGTGCTTCCAGGTATCTCCCGCGCTATTGCCGCCGTCGAACAGAATGGTTTCGTACTGCTGGAGGTTGTCCAGGTCGAGCTGGCTGGCGTCAATGGTCTTGGAAATTAGCTTGTGATCCACACGAATGAAGACCAGGATCTCGCCACGGGCGTCGTCCTGCCCCATAAGGTCAACGCAACAAGCCACTTCGTGACGAAAGGAATCGTGCGCGGCGGTGGTGTAGTTCAAAGTCATAGCAGTCCTTGAAAATAGGTGAAAAAAGCCCCTGCTCCAATGGAGACAGGGGCCTTTGTTGAGACACATTAGCTTAAGCGGCGACGGTCGATGATCTCAATTCCTCGTTGAAGAAATAGAGATACACGGCGCGGATGACGCCAGCTTGGAACTCGAAGTCGGACATCTGCTTGACGCTGTACGCGAGGAAGTTCTCACTTCTTCGGTGGAACTCATCGTGGTGCCTTTCAAGCGCCTCTTTAGTGAGGTGTCTGTAGAACTCCACCAGGGTACAGAAGTTATGGTGGTATAGCGTTCCGGGCACATGCGGGTTGATGATGCGCCTTTCACCGCTACTGATGAGCGCCGTGGGCGGTTGCTCGCGAATCATTGATGTTCTCCCGTCAGGCTCTTGGGGTCGGGGAGCGGTTGTTGGAAACGTCGCACATGAGCTTCCCGGATGATGGCCATCTGGGCTGCGGTGTACTTCGCGTCCTCTTCGGTTTGTCCCAGCCCTGACTGACGTTGATGCAAAGACATATGTAGAGCCACAAGGCGCACTTGTGGAACCATCATTGCTCGCTCGCAGAAGTCCGCGATGTTCTTGTGATCGCGACTGCTCACGGGATAGGGATTCTCGAACACGGGGAGTGATGAGACTTGCTCAGGCGTTGGGTTCAGCTTGCCATCGACCCCGCTAACCAGGTAGGAAGTGATGATGGGAGTCGGAGTCCAGGCGAGGGAGAACCAAATAACTCTGGTGGCCCCATTTGAAACGAATACATGACCGCCATGTAGGGATTGATGGGCCTGAGCATCCTGGACGGACGTGAAGCCCATGAAATGCGCTGCTTCGAAGGTGCTTGCGTGAGTCATTGCTGTTCTTCCACAAAGCTTGGCGGACACCAGAGAGGATGTCCTTTGATAGACCAAGTAGAAGTACAGACATGATCAAGGTGGGCTACTGCAAAGAAAAAGCCCCGCACCAAAAAATGGGCGGGGCTTTCGACACACAAAGGGATTGCGCTCGTAATAAATACGAGCGCAAAGCTTGCGCTAACGCTTCAAATCACCGTTCTCGATCAGGCGCTGTTTGATATTGACGTATCCGAAAGCGGTCGCCAAAACAGCGATAACACCGATAGTTGCGAGAAAAGCAGCGCTCATGGCTTGCTCCTTTGATCTGACCCTGATTCGGGCTTCATGTTGTGTCCAGTACGGGTCATCATAGCACCGATACTCCACAACAGCACACCCAAGAACAACAGGGCCAGCGCTTCGCCCGTCGTGATGGTGTCACCACTCACAACAAGACCAAGCATGCCCCCACCCATGGCGGTAAGGCCTCCTTGACGGAAGTCCTTACCGAACTCCAGGGTAGATGCCTTGTCAGGGTGCAGCAAATACGCAAGAAGGATCTTGAGCATCTTCTTCATAAAACAGACTCCTAAGAATCTTGGCGAACGCTTGAGATCGCGTTCATTTTCGGACCAAGTAGGTGTTAGTCATGCTCATTGAGGGCTACTGAGGGGGAGCAATAAAAAAAGCCCCCATCACAAATGCGATGGAGGCTTTGGGGGGAAAAGGTCAGGCGGCTAGCGAGTAGACACCGACCTCAACACGGTTGAAGAAGCGCGAATCTTGCAGGACTTGGCGTACCTTGGCCTGCCAGTGATTGTTGCCTCGACTCTGAGCGTACGGCTCGATCTGCCGATAGATGTCGTCGAGCGCCATCGTGTCCTTGCCTTGGAGCACGCGACGAACAGCAGCCTTCCAGGTCGTTTGCAGCATGTTGACTGCACGACGGTGTGCGGTGGCCAAAAAGAACAAAGCCGAGTCGGCCTTGTCTTTGCGGAACACCAGCAGCTTTTCATGCGCGATGCGCACGATGGGTGTCGCATAGGTTCTGGAATCGCTGACGCAGTTGTGCTGCGTCTTGATGATCTCATCGACCAGCTTGCCGGGGGCGACGCGCTCAACCAGACTGGAGAGGTTGTAGTACTCGCCATTGCGACGAAGGTTGCCCATCAAGATGCCGTAGGTGCCGGAGCGTTCGCAGGCATCATGGATGTTCATCACGGCAAGTTCCAGCGCCTCCACGAACTCGGAGAGGCCCATGCGGCTCATGTCCCACTTGTCCGCTTCGCCCCACTGATTTCCGGAGTACTCGACCATGTTCCAGTACGGCGGATGCCACCACACAAGATGCGCTTCCTCGCCCAGAAAGGTCTGGAAATCATCGCGAAGCAGGTTGAAGCCCTGATGCAGGTCGGTCCCCTTGAAGCGCACGCCCATAGAGCGCGCCACGTCTTCGGATGTGCCTCCACCAACGCTCGGATCCGCGACCAACCCATCCGGCCTTCTGCGGTACGTTTCGATCCAATCACGAATGATGTGCCCTGTGCAATTGCCTCGGTAGGAGGATTTACCGTACTGCCCGCGATCCGGGTAGGAACAAATTGAAGTTTTGAACATGTATTCACCTATCGAAGTAGGCTTGGCGAACGCTTGAGGGGGCGTTCTTTGAAAGACCAAGTGCAGAGATAGACATACTCAGGGATCGCTACTCGCACGGCGCGCTGCCGCCAACAGCGCCTGCGCACGCCGGGCGAAAAAAAAGCCCCACGTTCAAGAGAACGTGAGGCTTTGGATCGATGATCCTATACGTGGTAGTAGCCACGTTCAGCGTCGAAACGCTTCTGCCAGTCATGCACGATCTGCAACCCCAGCTCATTCGCCAGGGCAGTTCGCTCCACGAGATCGAACCAGTTCGCCTTACTCTGATCCATGCTTCGGTAGGCCTGGTCGAGCTTGTTCAGCGTCTCATCGTCAGGCCCGTGCGTGTCCGCAACGCCCAACCTGTCGTCAGGAACGATGAAGAGTGCATGGTCGTCCTCTCGAACGTACCAATGACCGTTCTCGAAGGAAGGCAAGGCGTCCGGTGCAATGACCTCCGCATCTTGGGAACATAGCGGGATGCCCTCGTCGTCCTTCGACGCGAGGATCACCTCACCCTCAGCTTCAGCCAGCGCCGCGACGCCGGGGTTTGCTTCCATGTAGGCGTTGGCCTGCTTGGTGCCATCGGGCGTTGTCGGGAACTTCGCCAGCACGGCGAAGCCACGGCCATAGTGCCGAAAGCGCTGCGAGACGGGCCAGCACTGAACGCACTTGAAGCCACGCCCGTGAGGGCATTGGTGGGGGCACGTATCGTTAGACTTATTCATTGTTTAGCTCCTGAAGATAGGGGCTTGGCGGACATCAGAGAGGATGCCCTTTGTAGACCAAGTTCTGGATAGTCATGGTCAGAACGAGCTACTACACCTTCACAAAGAAAGGGGGCGCGCCTGACCGATATCGCGGCCTTGCAGTCGCATCATCGTGGCTGGTGTTTAGACCTTCGCAGCGTGGCCAATCACCGGCTCGGGATGGCCCTCCAACCCTGGCGAGTGCGGCTGGCGGACTTCTACGTGGCACGCCAGCGGAAAGGAAAGACCCCACTTAGCGGTGCCGCACAACGGATGCGCGGCCCTGTTGAGCAGCCCGTGTTTGACCTTGTACTGCTCGGCTTCTTCCTTCGAATTGAACGTTGATTTCATGTTGCTGCTCCTGTGAGTTGCATTCCTCGGATCGGATCCAAGGCTTGGTGGGCATCAGAGAGGATGTCCTTGTAGACCAAGTGATTGATAGTCGCTGTCAAAGTGCGCTAGTCGCGGCGCTCGCGCCGAAGGTGTTGCCGCCGATTGCCCATAGAAAAAGCCCCGCTCCAAATTGGAGGCGGGGCTTTGGGAACAGCAAGCTACGTTAGTCGGGTGAGGCCGACTGACGCAGCAGTCTTGCAGCATACGTCTGAGAGACGACGGCATCAACTTTGGTGGCAAAGTCATCGACCGCCTGCCTGATGACCTCTTCAGTGCCGTCTTTGGGGAACAGCACAAAATGAGGCTCCAGGCAGTTCCGACCCTCGCTCCAGTAGTCTCCAGCAAGGGAGCCTTGGGAGTCTTTCCGCCATTCGTACGCATATGCATGCGCGACCTTTTCACCGACTGCTGTGAGGAAGGTCTTGCTTGCCACTGCCGGGTACGCGGTGCCAGTCCACCCCAACGCGACCAAGCGTTGTTGGATTAGCACTCGAATCTGATTCCAGCCCATGCATCCCTCCGATTAGATCGTGAAGGAGCGTTCGAACTGACCGGCCTTGATGAGCGAAACGTACTCGTCAGGAACCGAGTCGATCATGCCGTTGCGCGCCGGATCGTCGCCAAAAAAGCCGAAACCCGACTCCACGACCTCATCATCCTTGAACGCTTCGAACTGCCAGATATCACCAGTGAGGTACTGGTCGTACGTCGCGACCTCGCTGCGAAGGGAAGCCTCGATCTGAGCAACCCTTTTGGCATTGAGTTGCTTCCAGCCAAACTCGGAGCGGACATGCGCCTTCGTGACGAAGATGTAGCCCACCTGACCGCTGTCCCAAGGGCAAGAGAACGGCGAAGTGCTGATGGTCAGACCGCTGTGGTCGTAAAGGTAAAGGGGCAACATGATTGCCGCCTCGCTCTTTTGCAGCAGCTTGTAGACCTCTACAGGGCACGAAAGATCGTGGTCCTCAAGGTGGGAAGCAGAGAAGTGTGCGCGGACCACATCGACGGCCTTATCGAACCCATCCTTGTCGCCCAGGTTGTGGCGGCGATGCGAGCAAACCATCACTCCCAGATTGCATTCCTCATCGCGGGGCGACGGGGCGTGGTGGTCGGGCGTCATGACGAACTTCAGGCTGGATTCAACGGAAGAGATAGCCAGAGACATTTTTGAGATTCCTCGAAAGAAACCTTGGCGAACGCTAGAGAGAGCATTCTTTGTTAGACCAAGTACGTGATAGTCATGCTCATAAGGAGCTACCGACTTCAAAACCTCATGATGGTCCGGGCGCGGGTGAAGCCAGAAAATGAAAAAGCCCAGGTCCGAAAGGAACCTGGGCTTGGGATGGAATAACGCGCTGCCGTTAGGCCTGCGTGTTGCTAAGACTGGTCGCGTCGTGGAGGGATATCCAGCGCGCATCGCCTGCTTTCATGGCCAGCGCCGTCGAAGCATTGGAAACATGGCTCTCGTAGCGGGTCGCATCCTCCAGATCGCCCCAGCCATTGGCATTCGACCAAAAGACCGAGTTGCCCCATGCGTCGCACTCGCGATGAATCACATACTCGCAACCTGGGTCACGACGCAGCCATCCGCCGCGTCGCAGGTAGTCGTAATGGTCCTCGGCGAGCGCTCGCCTGGAAGAATAGGCCGGGCCGACTTCCGCGTGCCGGACATCGTTGCAATCGACGTGTCGCCACGAAGCCTTTTTGCCGTGGCTCACGCGGCTGACCCAAATGCCGGTTTCTCTTGTGAAGGTGGTGGTTTCGAGGGTGTTCATGATGAAGTCCTATGGATGCTCATGCCTGCGAAAGCAGGCGGTTTGGTGCGCTGCTTAAGATGAATGGCACCAGCTTGTGCGCCAAAAAAAATCCTCGCTCCCAAGTGGAAGCGAGGATCCGTCGCGTTGAAGACGACTCGCGCCGTATTACGCTTCGAGAGGCAAGAGATACCCCTTCGATTCGCCGACTCGACCAAGGCTGACGCCTACGATCTTTCCGGCCACGATCCAACGAGTCTCATCGGAACGATCCTCGTAAGTGGTGGTGCAGCCGCAGTTGTAGAGGCTTTCACACTTGCGAACATGCTGATGGAAGTCAGCTTGCCCCACGAGTCGGTGCTCGTTGGCAGCCGTTGCACGATGCTCAAGCGCTTGCTGTTCTTGAAGCTGGCCAACAACGCGCCAGAGGATTTCCGGAAACGAGCCAAGCAGGCCTTCCCAGCGACAATAGGCCTCGAAGACTTCCTTAGCCGTCATGTTCGAAATCTTGGCATCCGAGATCTCAGCCTTGCGGAGAGCCGTCAGTACTCGCGAGTCGATCATGTTGATGTTCATTTAAAGCTCCAGATATTTGAGAGCTTGGCGAGCACTAGAGAGAGCGCTCTTTTGTGGACCAAGTGGTTGATAGTCATGTTCATTCGGCGCTACTGGATCCACTCAAAAAAAAGCCCCCGGCAGCACCGCTGCGGGGGGTCTTCATTGCAGTGGGTTGAGCCGTCGCGGCACGTCGCGTCGTGCCGTTTAACCTACTCGGCGGAACGCGCCATTTCGATGCGCTCGCGCATTTCGGTGGTGAAGTCTATCGATTCCATCAGTCCATATTTCGCCAAGCGGCTCGGTATGTCTTCCAGAGGCAGAGCGCCGCCTTCAATACGTTGCATCATCAGATCGGCAACTTCCTCTTCCGAAAGCGCCTCGGGCTTCCGCACGACATCCATCGAGTAGACATCCACTTCGACAGCCAACTCGCCAGTGAGCATGCCGTTGTCAATTGCGCGTGTACATAGCCGTTGCAGATTGTTGATCACGTCCGCCGCGTTCTCACCGTTCAGACAATACGTGACATCGAGGGTCAGGCGGGCAGTGACCGTGTTGGCCGAAGAAAGGTCGTTCGAACTCATTTGAATCTCCTGTGATGATTTCTTGATAGGAATGTGATCTTGGGGAGCGCTGGGCTAGGCACTCGCTTTGGACCAAGTACGAGATAGTCATGATCATTTGCAGCCACCAAGAAAAAACCCCACACCTTCAAAGAAGGGTGGGGTCTGTTAGCGGTTGGCGGTGTTAGCGTGCTAACCAACATTGCATGTGGTTAGCGCGCTAACCGACTGATCCCTGGTTAGCGCGCTAACCACAGGGATTCGATGGACGACCAGTCCAGCATGTTCCTTCGCCCACTGAAAACTACGCGCACGACTTTCCTCGTTCATGTAGGGCCAGCGGGAGCCAGCAGCATCGTCGAGAAAGCCAGTCCCGTCGATCCAGTCCCAATACGGAACCGACAGACCAAGCTCAGAGAATGGTTGCGAGCAAGGGCGCATAAGGGAAAACGCTTTGCGAATGTCGCCCAGTTCACACCATTTCAGCGCCGCAGTTAGCTCCGGAACTTCGCGATAGTTCGCGATGACGCGGTTCAGCAGCCAGACACCAGCTTGTTGCAGAACCGTCCGCAGTTCAACGATTTCGGCTTCATGCGCATCGCAAAAGCGCTTCGCATTTTGAACCTGATCAGCTTGTTGCATAAACATTCCTTCGGTTCTTGGCGGACATCAGAGTGGATGTCCTTTGATCGACCAAGTACGAAGATAGTCATGATCAACATCGGCTACTTGCGCCAGCGGGGATGCCTGCCTTTATATGCTCAACTAACATAGTTGCTCAACTAACGCGGTGTTAATTGAGCATGTAAGATGATTAGTTGCTCAATTAACCGCTTACATGAGCAACTAAGACTGGAATCCAGTCTCCATGAACGACTGTGTTTCCCTCCACCTTTGTTCGTCTTCGGTCTTGACGTAGATGCTTGTGGTCGTCAGGGAGCTATGGCCCATGTTCTCTTGAATCGTTGGAAGCCGCATGCCGTTACTTGCGCCGTGCGATCCGTACGTGTGCCGCAGCCAATGCGTGCTTGCGCGTTTAAAGCGGCTATACGCCTCGGAATCCTCGCTCAAAGTT
Organism: Achromobacter sp. 1012554356; assembly: GCF_059760815.1. Lineage (NCBI taxonomy): Bacteria > Pseudomonadati > Pseudomonadota > Betaproteobacteria > Burkholderiales > Alcaligenaceae > Achromobacter > Achromobacter sp. 1012554356. The sequence goes on from NZ_JCBANC010000041.1 coordinate 55,941, forward strand.
GCTGCGACGAGTGCGAAAAAATTCTTCACGAGCAAATAGACCGTCTTCGTTGTGACCGGCTCGCTTGGGCCGTGCAAGCTGCTGATTAGCGGTGTGTCTGGCGGATTGCTGCTGATGCGACGGGACAGGCCTCTTGCCTCCAGGTAATCCTGGAGCGCCGTGATAACGAGGCGGGGCACCGGGATGGTCCGCAGCTTGTTCCCTTTGCCTACGATGCTCAACATGTAGACATCCTCAAGGTCGTTCCCATCGAACTCGGCGGGTTTCAGGTTTCCGATCACCGACTGTGCGATCTCCACGCGTCGAAGCCCCGTACCGTACGCATACAGGATTAGGAAGCGGATCCGATGCTGCTCGACCGATTCCAGCGGCATGTCGTTGATGCAGCGGACGACGTGCTTCCACTGGGCTTTGTTGAAACTGTGATCCACCTTGATGGCAGTGTTGCGAGCCACATCGGGGAGGCCAAGCACTGGATTGCTGTCCAAGTAGCGCTGGCCGACCAACCATTCGAAAAGGCTCGACGTAATTGAACGCGCTTGCGCAATGGTCACTTCGGACAAGAAAGGCTCGCCCGCCTTACGCTTCGGGTCGATTACGAAGGGACGCCATTTTTCATGGTAACGCTCATACCTGCGGTCACTGCACCAATCTTCGGGCGGCTCACGCAAGAAGTCGAGGTATTCCGCCATGTCGTTGGTGTTCAAGCTGGAAAACGGCTTGCGCTTGACACATACAGCCCACAGCAACAGCCGCTCGGCTTCCTTGCGATATGAGAGAAACGTGTGGGCAACCTTGCGCAGATTAAGCCAAGCGTGGATCGCGTCGTAGTCGTTCTTCGCATCCAGCTTGTTGCGCGACAGCTCCGCTCGGTTCGTGCCGTCAACCCCGGAAAGGGGATGGGGGATCGCCAACGTTTCGAGGGTCGTAATGCCATAGCGATGGGTGGGTTGAACGAGCGCATCTTTGCTCAGCTTCCTCACCGGGCGAAGTGCGGTCGGTCGGAGCGCGTCGTCGAGCTGCGGATTGTTCTCGGAAAGCCACGACAGGATGTGCTCGGCGGTCTTCTCACCGAGTTTCGGTATGGCTTTGTACCAGCGAAAGCCGTGTTCGTTGGCCTTCGCGACGATATCGGCCAGCGTGTAGATCTTGGCGTGTTGGAGGTTGCGGCTTACTGTGGGCGCGAACCACCCGGCAACGGCGTCACTCAGCCTGGGTGCTGCCACGACCTCCAACGACAGTTCGTTGATCAGGCTCACTCGCTTGGCCAGGTCAGACGCCGACACGGCGCTCGCAGGAGGCAGGAGCGCATGGCCCGCCTTTGCCTTTTCGATCTGTCTGAGTTCGTCGGCGAACTCGCACTCGTACATTTCGACGAGTTCGTTTTCGCCCATCACGCCGTCCGGATCCGTCCGTTCCTTCCACGAGTCGAAATCCTCCACTTTAGGCAGGCTCATTTCGGACAGCGCGAGGTCGTTACGCAGATCCACATCGCTCTTGCCCCGGTAGGTGCTCTCAGGCAGGACAAGCCATGGGGCTTCCTTGTCTTTGCCTATCTTGAGCGCAGCGGCGACAAACGCATCTTGGATCATCTTGAGCGTTTCGCGAGCAGCAGCGATGTCGCTACCTGTCTCCAAGTACCGCTCCGCCATCCGACGTATGTCCAAGCTGCCTTCGAAAAACGACCGAAAGAACGCGACATGGTGAAGGCCGATGTATCTGGTGCGAACTGTGTTCATGTCGTTTCTCTTATGGATATCTGCTCAACAAGTTTGCTCATGACTTGAGCTTGATATCATTATAACTCGTGCTATATGTCCCGAATTTCTTTGGACTGTTGATCCAACCCCTGCAAGAAATGGCGGGGCTATGCCTTGGGCTTCAGCATAGCCTTGATGGCGGCCAAATGTGCGATGGACGTTGCCTTGTCGGACGGTGATTGCGCAGGGTACTGGTTGATCAACGCAGGAATCGAGGCGGTGGGACGATTGGTTGTCGGCACGTCAATCGGAGTTGTCGCCTTGCCGCGCAACAGGCCGCGTGCCCAGCCGGGGTAGGCCTCGGCCAGAATCTGCGCCAAACGCAAATCGGGCGATGCCTCCGGGGCGTGGCCTTGGCCACGGCTCATGGAGACAATACCTCCCAGGCGCTGCAATACCACGCGACCCTCTGGCAACGTTGCACCGGGAACAAACGCAGCATCAGCGATGGCTTTCAGCAACTGATCCCTCTTGTCCTTGCGTGCGGCAGCTCGAACTCGATCCTCAACCTGCCGTGCCTCGTGGGCATAGTCGCGGTCCAGGTTGATCATGTACATCAACCAAGACACAGCCTGCTTGGCCTTGAGGCCTTTCTGCTTGATCTTGTCGTAGGTGGCCTTAAACACCTGCTGGAGCTGGATGCCTTTGCGTTTGCATTGAGCCATGAGCCAGCAAATGTTGGACGGGGTTAGGTCAAGGGCTTTCATCGGATCCACGAGGTCTGCGGGGATGCGTCGGCCAGTCGGCTTCCGTTCGCCGTAGGGGTCGAAGGTCGTTTCTGAAGACGCGTCGTCCCCGACCTTATTCTGAAAGACTTCTCCGTAAGGAGAGGAAGAAAGGTGCGCCGTTTCTGTCGCACGGTTGACGGAATTAGAGGGTGGGTTGGGGGAAGGC
>NZ_JCBANC010000042.1:0-56938 GCF_059760815.1 Achromobacter sp. 1012554356
CATCTTGAGCCCGCGGCCCAAGGGTGTCAGACACCGGCCGGACCCGCCGCCGCAGCCGCCACGAGGTGTCTGACACCCTGGTGAGAAGCGCTTCATCCTGAGCCGGCGGCTCAAGGGTGTCAGACACCGGCCGGACCGCCGCCGCAGCCGCCACGAGGTGTCTGACACCCTGGTGAGAAGCGCTTCATCTTGAGCCGGCGGCCGAAGGGTGTCAGACACCGGCCGGACCGCCGCCGCAGCCTCCGCGAGGTGTCTGACACCCTGGTGAGAAGCGCTTCATCTTGAGCCGGCGGCCCAAAGGGTGTCAGACACCGGCGGCCAAGCTGCCACCGACGCTCCCCCATCCGGGCAAACCCGCATCTTTGGCACAAAATTATTTCGGATTGTTACGCTATACTCGTCCGCTGCTTGGTTCGGGATTTCCGATAAAAGGAGCGCCGCATGGTGATGATGCTGCCCTTTGTGACTGGGACGTTGGCAGTATGGTTTGGTCTCGTGGGCCGGCGCCGCCCCTGCGTGACGTTCTGGCTGCTGACTTTGGCCATCTTTGCCGCCTGGTGCAAATACCACATGACCAGTCCGCTGGCGTTGTCTCTGTAAAGCGGCGGCGATGATCTTTTCCAGCAACCCGGCGCGCGGCTCGCGCATTCTCAATGCCCTGGCGCTGCTCGGGGTCACCGGCATCCTCTGCATGGCCTTCGCGTGGCAATTCGCGTATGACGAACTGCCGTGCCCGCTATGCCTGCTGCAGCGCGTGGCGCTGATCCTTGCCGGTGTGGGTTTCCTCTTGAACCTGCGGCTGGGCCCATCGCCGATGCACTATGCGATGAGCATTGCCGGCGCGCTGGCCGGCATGCTGGCCGCGGGACGCCAGGTGCTGCTGCACATTGCGCCGGGCGATGCGGGTTACGGCACCCCCTTTCTGGGCGTGCACTTCTATACCTGGGCGTTCGTTGCCTTCACGGCAATCATCGTGTTCTGCGTCGTCATGCTGTGCGTGGACCGCAAGTGGGGCGACAGCATGCTCAAGAAGCCCGTCTCGGCACTGGGCATGGTGGTCATGGCCCTGTTTTTCATCGTCGCCCTGGCCAACGCCGGCAGCACCACGCTGCAGTGCGGTTTCGGACCGTGCCCCGACGATCCGGTCAGCTACCTTTTGCTGAAAAGCGCCGCGTCGCCATAGCGGTCTCCGGCGCCGGGTAAAATACCGGGTTTCGCGGGCTGATCCCGCGGTCCCCCGACATTTCGCGGCGCGTGCGCCGTGGTCTCAACTACTAGACACCGGTTATGACAGACCAGACTTCCGCAGCGGCGCAAGCCTCCCCCGTGGTGGGCGTGATTATGGGATCTTCCAGCGATTGGGAGGTCATGAAGCACGCGGTGACGATGCTGGAGGATTTCGGCGTGGCCTACGAGGCGCGCGTCATCTCCGCGCACCGCATGCCGCAGGACATGGCCGAGTACGGCGCCGCGGCGCACCAGCGCGGCCTGCGCGGCATCATCGCCGGCGCCGGCGGCGCGGCGCACCTGCCGGGCATGATGGCCGCCCTGACCGAAGTGCCGGTCTTCGGCGTGCCGGTCCCCTCCAAGTACCTGCGGGGCGAAGACTCGCTGCTGTCCATCGTGCAGATGCCCAAGGGCGTGCCCGTGGCCACCTTTGCCATCGGCGAAGCCGGCGCCGCCAACGCCGCGCTGCACGTGATCGCCACGCTGGCGGGCACCGATGCCGGCCTGCACGCAAAGCTGGTGGCGTTCCGCGCCCGCCAGACGCAAGCCGCGCGCGACATGAAGGTTCCGCCCGAGGCTTGATGCGAATGACTCAATCGACTCCTTTCCTCATCGCGCCCGGCGGCTGGCTGGGCATGCTGGGCGGCGGCCAACTGGGCCGCATGTTCTGTCACGCCGCGCAAAGCCTCGGGTACAAGGTCGCCGTGCTGGACCCGGCCGCGGAATGTCCGGCCGGCATGGTGGCCGACCTGCACATCCAGGCCGCCTATGACGACGAGGCCGGCCTCGCCCGCCTGGCGCAGACGTGCCAGGCCGTCACCACCGAATTCGAAAACGTTCCCGCCGACAGCCTGCGCGCGCTGGCGACCCGCTGCCGCGTCAGCCCGGCGGGCGACGCCGTGGCCATCGTGCAAGACCGAATCGCTGAAAAGACCTTCATCGCGGCGCAAGGCATCCCGGTCGCGCCGCATGCCGCGATCCGCAGTGAAGCCGATCTGAACGCCGCCTCGGATGCGCTGTTCCCCGGCATCCTGAAGGTCGCGCGCCTGGGTTATGACGGCAAGGGCCAGGCCCGCATCAACACCCGCCAGGAAGCGATCGCCGCCTTCGCCGAATTCGGCGGCGTGGCCTGCGTGCTGGAAGCGTTGATGCCGCTGGACTACGAAATCTCGGTCGTGCTGGCGCGCGGCTTTGATGGCGCGAGCGTAGTGTTTCCCGTGGCGCGCAACGTGCACCGCGACGGCATCCTGGCCGTGTCCACCGCGGCGCCCGTGCAGCAGGACGCGGCCCACGCCGAACGCCAGGCCCGCGCCACCGAAGCCGCGCAAGCCATCGCGCAGGGGTTGGGCTACCACGGCGTGCTGTGCGTGGAGTTCTTCGTGCTCCAGGACGGCAGTCTGATCGTCAACGAGATCGCGCCGCGTCCGCACAACAGCGGCCACTACACGATCGACGCCTGCGTCACCAGCCAGTTCGAGCAGCAGGCGCGCGCCATGGCCGGCCTGCCGCTGGGCAGCACCGACCTGCTGGCGCCCGCCGTCATGCTGAACATCCTGGGCGACATCTGGTACGCCGACGCCACTGGCGATGCGCAACGCGAACCCGATTGGGCGGCCGTGCTGGCCGTGCCGTCGGCCAAGTTGCACCTGTATGGCAAGCGCGAGGCGCGCCGTGGCCGCAAGATGGGCCACATCACGATCGTGGCGGCCACCTTGCAGCAGGCCCGTGACGACGCTGCCCGCGTGGCAGCCGCGCTGGGCATGCAGGCTCCCGAGTAAGCGACACGCCGATGTCTTCATCCCCGTCCGCCAGCGCCGCGGAAATCGCGCACGCCGCCCAGCGCATGCTGGACGGCGAACTGGCCGCCTTCCCGACCGAGACCGTCTACGGCCTGGGCGCGGACGCCGAAAACCCGCAAGCCGTCGCCAAGATCTACGCGGCCAAGGGCCGGCCCTCGAACCATCCCGTCATCGTGCATATCGCGCCGCAGGGCGACGTGGCGTATTGGGCGGCGCACGTGCCGCCCGAGGCGCAACTGCTCATCGACGCGTTCTGGCCCGGTCCGCTGACCCTGATCCTGAAGCGCGCGCCCCACATCGTCGACACGGTGAGCGGCGGGCAGGACAGCATCGGCATCCGTTGCCCATCGCATCCGGTGGCGCAGGCGCTGCTGGCGGCGTTTGCGGCCGGCAAGCCGAACGGGCAGGGCGGTGTGGCGGCGCCGTCGGCCAACAAGTTTGGTCAGGTATCGCCCACCCGTGCCGAACACGTGCGCAACGAGTTCCCCGACGAGGTCGCCGCCGGCATGCCCGTGCTGGAAGGCGGCGCGTCGGACGTCGGCATCGAATCCACCATTCTCGACCTGTCTCGCCTGGATCGCGGCGCGGGGCCCGTGCTGCTGCGGCCCGGCCACATCAGCGCCGCACAGATCGAGGCCGTGCTGGGCGTGCAGGTCTTTGCGCCCGACGCAGCCGCACCGCGCGCGTCCGGCACGCTGAAGGCGCATTACGCGCCGCGCACGCCGCTGGAACTGGCCAGCGAGGCTCGCATGAACGACGTGCTGGCCGGACGCAATCTGCCCGAGGGCCGCGTGGTGCTGGTGGCCTACGACCCGCAACCCGCCGCATCCGATCCTCGTGTGCAGTGGCAGCCGGTATCCGCAGACCCGGCGCGCTACGCGCAGGCGCTGTATGGCTTGCTGCGCGATCTGGACGGTCAGGGGTATGCGCGCATCATCGTGCAGGCGCCGCCCGCCACTGATGACTGGCACGCGGTCAACGACCGCATCGGGCGGGCCGCCGCGGCCTTCACGCTGGATACCACCGGCCTGTAGCCTGCTGGCTGCTCACGCGGCCAGGAATTCCCCGATTCGTTCCACGGCCTGCCGCAAGGGCGGCAGGAACTCGTCCTGCAGGCGGTTGAGCGGCACGCGCGCCGCCTTCACGCTGACATTCACTGCGCCGCAGGCCTTGCCGCTGGCCGATCGCACGGCCACCGAGATCGCGCGCACGTTCAACTCCAGTTCCTGGTCGACCACCGCATAGCCTTGCTCGCGGATGCGCGCCAGTTCCGCGCGCAGTTTCGCCTCGGTGGTCAGCGTGAACTCGGTGTAGGGCTGCAGGTCGGTTGCCGCGAAATACCGCGCCAGCGCGGGCTCGGGCAGTTCCGCCAGCAGCACGCGCCCGATCGACGTGCAATACGCGGGCAGGCGGCTGCCCAACCCCATCGACGTGGCCAGCAGGCGGTTCACCTCGGACCGCGCCAGGTACAGCATTTCGTGGCCTTCCATGATGGCGAGCGCGCAGGTTTCGTTCACGGTCGCGCTCAATTCTTCCAGCACCGGCTGCGCCAGCGAGACAAACGGCGTGGACGAAAAGTATGCGTAGCCCAGCCCAAGAATGCGCGGCGTCAGTACGTAGAGCCGGCCGTGCTGCTCGGCCATGCCCAGCAAGATCAGCGTGTGCAGGCAGCGCTGCACGACGGCGCGCGGCAGACCCGCGCGCCGGCTCAGTTCGGCGGCGGTCTGCGGATGGCGGCGCGTGCCGAAGGCGCGGATGACATGCAGGCCGCGCGCCAGCGTCAGCATGTAGTCCGGGTCGCCGCGCAACTGGTCCGGATGGTCTTCGGCCGTGGGCGGCGCTGCGTAGCCGGGAGCGGGCAGGTTGGGCAGCATCAGCCTGCGCGCAGCGGCGCGCCGGTGCGCGTCTGCAGTTCGGTCAGAGTCATGCCGTCGATCATATCCCGGACCACCAGGCCGTCCGGCGTGACGTCGATGACCGCGAGGTCCGTGTAGATGCGGTTGACCACGCCCGCGCCGGTCAGCGGATAGGTGCAGCGCTCGACGATCTTGGAATCGCCGTTCTTGCTGTTGTGCTCCATCATGATGAACACGCTGCGCGCGCCCACGGCCAGGTCCATCGCGCCGCCGACGGCGGGCGCCTCGCCTGGCTTGTTCAGCGACCAGTTCGCCAGATCGCCATTGGCCGCAACCTGCATGCCGCCCATGACGCAGATGTCCAGATGGCCGCCGCGCATCATCGCGAACGAGTCCGCGTGATGGAAGTACGAGCCGCCCGTCAGCAGCGTTACGGGCTGCTTGCCGGCATTGATGAGATCCAGGTTGATGTCGGCCTCGGCCGGGGGCGGGCCCATGCCGAGGATGCCGTTTTCGCTGTGCAGCACGATCTCGCGGCCCTCGGGCAGATGGGCCGCCACCAGCACCGGCATGCCGATGCCCAGGTTCACGTAGCTGCCGTCGGGAATGTCCAAAGCCAGGCGGCGCGCCATGGCTTCGCGGGTCAGGGGACGAAACATGCGGACTCCTACACGCTGATGGCGTTAACTGGAAAAGGCGGCGTTCGGCACTTCGGTCACGCGCTTGACGAAGATGCCCGGGGTCACCACGGCCTCGGGCGGCAGCTCGCCCAGTTCGGCCTTGGCGCGCACCTGCACGATGGTGGTCTTGGCGGCCATGCACATGATGGGACCGAAGTTGCGCGCGCTCATGTTGTAGGTCAGGTTGCCCCAGCGGTCGCCGCGGTCGGCCTTGACCAGCGCAAAGTCGCCATGCAGCGGTTCCTCGAATACGTGGCCGCGGCCGTTGATGATGCGGGTCTCCTTGCCGCGCGCAAGCTCGGTGCCGTACGCGGTGGGCGTGAAGAAGCCGCCCAGTCCGGCGCCGGCCGCGCGCAAGCGTTCGGCGATGGTGCCTTGCGGTACGCATTCGAGTTCGATGCGGCCTTGCCGGTAGAGCTCGTCGAAGACCCACGAGTGCGAGGCCTTTGGAAACGAGCAGATCACCTTGCGCACGCGCCCGGCCTTGACCAGCGCGGCCAGGCCCGTCTCGCGATTGCCGGCGTTGTTGCTGACCACCGTGAGCTCGCGCGCGCCCTGGTCAATCAGGGCATGGATCAGTTCGGTGGGCATCCCGGCCCCGCCGAACCCGCTGATGAGCACGGTGGCGCCGTCGTGCACGTCTGCAACCGCGGCCTCGGGGGTGTCGAAGAACTTGTCGATCATGGGGGGGCTCCGATGAGGCGGGCGCTGCGGCGCCCGGCCTCGCTCAGTTCACGGTGATGTTTGCCTGTTTGATGATCTCGGCGTAGCGCGCCGAGTCCTTCTTCATCAATTCGGCAAACTCGGCCGGCGTGCCGCCCACCGGCAGAAAGCCCGCGTCCACGAACTTCTGCCGCACGTCCGGCTCTTTGACGATCTCGCTGATCTCGCGCGCCATGCGTTCGATGATCGGCTTGGGCGTGTTGGCCGGCGCCATCAGGCCGGCCCACGAGCCGGTGACAAAGCCCGGCATGCCGGCTTCTTCCATCGTGGGAATGTCCGGCTCCGTGGGCCAGCGCGCCTTGCCCGTGAACGCCAGCGCCTTCAGGCGGTTCTGCTTCACGTATTGCATCGGCACGAGCACGGGATCGAACACCATGCTCACGCGGTTGCCCAGGATATCGGTCAGGATCGGCGCGCTGCCCTTGTACGCCACGTGCGTCATCGTGATCTTGTTCTGCAGCGCGAAGTCGGCGCCAGTCAGGTGGGCGCTCGAGCCGTTGCCGCTGGACGCGTAGGTGAGCTTGTCCGGATTCTTGCGGGCATACGCAACCAGCTCCGCCACGGTCTTGACGGGAAGCTCGTTCGCCACGAACAGGAACAGCGGCAGATCCGCCATCTGCACAACGGGCGTCAGGTCCGCAGGCGTATAGCCCAGCTTGTACAGGTGAAAGTTGATGATGTAGGCCGGCAGCATCGACAGGAACGTGTAGCCGTCGGGTTCCGCCTTGGCGGCCAGCGCCGACCCCAGGCTGCTGTTCGCGCCCGGCCGGTTCTCGACGACGATGGTCTGGTTCAGGCGCGGGCCCAGCTTTTCCATCACGATGCGCGTCACGATGTCGGTGGATCCGCCTGGTGTGTACGGAACGATGATCTTGATCGGCTTGCTGGGCCAGTTGTCGGCCGCGTACGCGGGACCGGCGGCCAGGCTGGCAGCCGCCAGCGCGGCGAACAGGACATTTTTCAGAACGCGGCGGCGGTCAGTGACCGCCGGGCGATGGGGCTGCGACTTGCATGCATGTGCCATGGACTTGTCTCCTCCATGAATCGGCCGATTGCCGCTGTGCGTCCGGGTTTTTATGTGACGCGACGGCTTTTTAAAGGGGCTGCGGCTTTGCTGACTATCGGACAAAGACGCAAAAAAAGTATGGCACGGGGGAATCGGCACGACGGCGCATGACCGCCCCAAAAAAGTTCGATCACCGGACACGGGGAAGTGGCGCCCGTGCGTCCGTTTTACGGGTTTTCACTAGCGATTCGCGCGTTGTTCACAGGGTGGACATGCCTTAATCTGGCGGCCGGTCCAGTAAGGCAGGACCTGGTTTCAACTGTCCCCGGCTACGAGCCCAGGGCGGTCATCTATCTCAGGAGAAGCAGAACATGAAGCGGAAATTGATGGTTGCGGCCGGCGCGATTGCCCTGGCCTGCGCGTCCCAGGCGGCGATGGCCGGTCCCACGCTGGACGCGGTGAAAAAGAAGGGATTCGTGCAGTGCGGCCTGACGGACGGGGTGTCCGGATTCTCCGCGACGAACAGCAAAGGCGAATGGGAAGGCATGGACGTGGACATCTGTCGCGCGGTGGCCGCGGCGGTGTTTGGCGATGCCTCCAAGTTCAAGGGCACCGCGCTGTCCACCCAGCAACGCTTCACTGCACTGCAATCGGGCGAGGTCGACGTGCTGCTGCGCACCGTGACGCTGACCCAGACGCGCGACACGTCGCTGGGCCTGTCCGCCGTGGCCGCCAGTTTCTATGACGGCCAGGGCATCCTGGTGAGCAAGAAGCTGGGCGTCAAGAGCGCCAAGGAACTGAACGGCGCCACAGTCTGCGTGCAGCCCGGCACCACCACCGAACTGAACCTGGCCGACTGGTTCCGCGCCAACAACATCGAGTTCAAGCCGGTCGTGATCGACAAGGTCACGGAAGTCGTGCGCGCCTTTGAATCCGGCCGCTGCGACGCCTTCACCGACGACGCCTCGCAACTGGCCGCGGTGCGCGCCACGCAGGTCGCCAACCCGAACGACTACGAAATTCTGCCGGAGCGTTTCTCGAAAGAGCCGCTGGGCCCCATGGTGCGCCAGGGCGACGAGAACTGGCTGGGCATCGTGCGCTGGACGCTGTTCGCGCTGCTGGAAGCCGAGGAGTACGGCATCACCCAGAAGAACGTGGACGACATGCTCAAGAGCAAGAACCCCAACGTGCTGCGCATCCTGGGCGTGACGCCGGGCGCCGGCAAGAACATGGGGCTGGATGAAAAGTGGGCCTACAACGCCATCAAGGCCGTGGGCAACTACAGCGAAGTGTTCGAGCGCAACGTGGGCAAGGACAGCAAGCTGGGCCTGCAACGCGGCACGAACGCGTTGTGGAACCAGGGCGGCGCGATGTATCCGTGGCCGATCCGCTGATACGTAATCACCCATAGCGGCCGGATAAACCCGTCCGATGCAATCGCGCAAGGCCTCCTTCGGGAGGCCTTGCTGTTTCCGGGTGCGACCCGAACGGGAACGAGGCGTGCCTCGGAAAGGGGACGCCTTGGCACGTCTGCGATAGAATGCGAGCGATTCCCATTTGCAGATAACCGCCCGCCGCGCCATGCTTCCGCCTTCCACGCTTACCTCGGACCATCCTCTGCTGGCCCGGATCTACACCGAAGACAGGCCATGGCTGCTGGGTCGCCTTTACACCCGGCTGCGCAACCTCGAAGACGCCGAAGACGTCGCGGGCGACACGTTCGTGCAGCTCATCCAGACGCCGCGTCTCGCCTCCGTGCGCGAGCCGCGCGCGCTCATCATCACCATCGCCAAACGCCTGGTCTGGAAACTGTGGCGCCGCCGCGAGCTGGAAGCCGCGTGGCTGGAAAGCCTGTTTCATCAGGGCGAGCAGTTTGCGCCGTCGCCGCAGGAACAGCTTGCCATCCTGCAGACGCTGCAGCAGGTGGACCAGATGCTCGACGGCCTGTCTGCGAAGGCGCGCGCCGCGTTCCTGTACAGCCAGCTCGACGGCCTGACGCACAAGGAAATCGCCGCCGCGCTGGGCGTGTCGGTGAGCATGGTGCGCCAGTACATCTCGCAGGCGCTGCAGCGCTGCTACGCGCTGGCGGATGCGCAATGAGCCGCGAGCAAACCGTGGCCGAGGCCGGGGACCGCGCGATCGGCTTCTGGGTCAAGCTGACCTCGGGCGAGGCGACGGACGCCGATCACGCCGCCTGTGCCGCCTGGCGCGCGGCTGACCCGGCCCACGAACATGCCTGGGCGCGGCTGCAGCAGGGCCTGAGCCAGTCGGTGGGACGGCTGGAATCGGTCATGAAGAACGAGCATCACGCGCTGCGGCGCACGCTGGTGCGTCCGGCGCGCCGCCGCGTGCTGCTCAACGCGGCCGCCTTGGCCGGCGCCGCCGCGGCCGGCGGCTGGGTGGCCAACCGCATTTCCCCGCTGGGCAATCTGACGGCCGATCTGGGCACCGCCACGGGTGAACGCCGGACCTACACGCTGCCGGACGGCAGCCTGCTGACCCTGGATGCGCGCAGCCGGGTGGACTTGGACTTCACGGCGGACGCGCGCAGCGTGCGGCTGCTGGAGGGCGCGTTGGTGGTGCAGCCGCGCACCGGCCTTACGGCGATGTTTGCGGTGCACACGGCGCACGGGCAGGTCCGCAGCGCGGGCGCGGGCTGCATGGTGCGGCTGGAAGAGGAAGCCAGCCTGGCCGTGGCGTTGCAGAGCAGCGTCGAAGTGCTTCCGCGCGATGCGTCGCCGCTGACGCTGGCGATGGGGCAAGGCGCGCGTTTTGGCGCCGCCTGGGCGGACCGCCCGCAAGCGATGGAAGACGCCGCGTCGTGGCGCGAGGGATGGCTGAAGGTGCGCGACCAGCCGCTGGGCGAGATTGCCGCGGCGCTGGCCAGCTACCGCACGGGCGTGCTGCGCGTCAGCCCGCAGGCCGCCCGCCTGGCGGTGTCCGGTCTCTATCCGCTGGACGACACCGAACGCGCGCTGAGCGCGCTGGAACACACGCTGCCGATCACGGTCAGCCGCTATACGCGCTGGCTCACTTTGATCGACGTCCGGCCGGCCTGACCGGTTTTTTTCACTTTTTTTCGCACGAGGACTGTCACTTTTCCGATCTCGCGGCACATACCCAGATATCACTGTGCGCAACGTATCGGAGAGCTTCATGCGCGTTTTGCCTGTTCCCCATGTCCTGAGTATCGCCGTGGTCCTGGCGGCGTCCAGCCTTGGCCAGCCCGTCCAGGCCCAGCCGCGGGCACCCATCGCGTTCGATCTGCCCGCTGGCAGCCTGGACGCCACGCTGACCGAGATTGCGAGGTTGAGCCGGACCGTCGTTTCCTACGATCCGCAGCTCGTGCGCGGCCTGAATGCCCCCGCGGTGCGGGGCGTATACACCACGGACGCTGCGCTGCGCGCCGCCCTGGCGGGCAGCGGACTCGAATCCACACAGGCCGCGGACGGCACGCTGACCCTGCGGCGTGCGCCGCCTCAGACCCCCACGCTCGCACCGGTCACGGTGTCCGGTAATTTGCCGCCCGTGGATACCAGTGACACCTACGTCGTGCAGGTGACGAACAGCGCCACGCGCCTGAACCTGTCGCAGCGCGAGACGCCGCAATCGGTAACGGTGGTGACGCGCCAGCGCATGGATGACCAGTCCATGCGGAACCTGGACGACGTGTTGCAGGCGACCACCGGCATTTCGGTGGTTCAGAGCGGTTCGGAGCGCTCGACCTACCAGGCGCGTGGCCAACAGATCGACAACCTGCAAATCGACGGCGTGCCGGTCAACATCACCAACCCGTATTCGTTCGACGCCATCAACAAGCCCACCACCGAGATCTATGACCGGGTCGAGGTCGTGCGTGGCGCCACGGGCCTGCTGGAAGGGGCCGGCAACCCGGCGGCCGCCATCAACCTGGTGCGCAAACGGCCCGGCTACGAGACGACGGGGGTCATGACGGTGTCGGCGGGATCGTGGGACGACTACCGCACCATGCTCGACGTGTCCTCGCCTTTGAACGACGCCAAGACGCTGCGCGGACGCGCCGTGATGGCTTACACCAATTCGGGCGACTTCCAGCAACATGCGGGCAAGGAGAACACGCTCTTCTACGGCATCCTGGAGGCCGACATCACGCCCGCCACCACGGTGACGGCGGGCCTGACCTACCAGAAGGACCGCAACCAGGGCTATGACTGGTCCGGCCTGCCGACGCGGACCGACGGTTCGTTCTACCCGATGTCGCGCAAGACGAGCCTGGTCGGCGACTGGAACTACGTGAACAAGCGCAACACCAACCTGTTCGCCGACATCAGGCATGAATTCGACAACGGCTGGAAGTTCACCCTGGCCGGGAACTGGCTGTCCGCCAAGTCGGACTTCCTGGGAAATTACACGCAGCGCACCACCGGCGACCTTTTCACACTGAACCCGCGCCTCTTCCATTTCAACGATACGCAGTGGGGCGTGGACGCGTATGCATCGGGCCCGTTCCAATTGCTGGGCCGCCAGCATGAGCTGGTGGTGGGCGCCTCCACGCGCAAGGACGACTTCGACTATCACGGTGGGCGCGACGCCAGCTATCGCTACGTGGTCGACATGAACGACCTGAGCGCCTTCGATCCGCCCGTGCCGACCGGGCTGGACGTGGACATGTGGCAGTACAACATCACGCAGAAGCAGCAAGGGATTTACACCGCCGGCCGCTTCAGCCTGACCGACAGCACGACCTTCCTCGTCGGTGCGCGCATGAGCTGGTTCGAATTCGACCGCTTTGCGCAGACCACCGTGCGCACAGGAAGCCGCTATGAGCAGCGCGGCAAGGTCACGCCGTACGCTGGTGTGGTGCAGGACCTGAACGAGAACCTGTCGGCGTACGCCAGCTATACCGAAATCTTCAAGCCGCAGGAAAACATTGGCGTCGACGGCAGCGTGCTGCCGCCGATGACGGGGCAGAACTACGAGATTGGTCTGAAGGGCGAGTTCATGGACCGCCGGGTGAACGCCGCGCTGGCGCTGTTCCAGACGGACCAGAAGGGCCGGGCCGACCGGATCTACGACATGGACCTGTGCCCGCCGGGCGTCCTTTCGTGCTTTCGCGCTGCCGAGAAGGTGCGCAACCGGGGCGTGGACTTCGAGATCAACGGCGCCATCACGCCGGCCTGGAATGTCAGCCTGGGCTACACGTACACGCAGTCCAAATATGCGCAGGGTCCGCTCGCCGGCCAGACATTTGCCAGCACCTTTCCGCGTCACCTGCTGAAGGTGTCCACCGACTACCGACTGCCGGACCAATGGAACAAGCTGCGCGTGGGCGGCTCGGTCTATGCGCAGAGCGGCATCTTCAACACCGGCACGACGGGTGGAGTCGACTACAGGATTTCGCAGGGCGCCTACACGCTGGTCGGCCTGCATGCGGTCTACGACGTCAACAAGAACCTGGCGGTGCAGTTCAATGTGGACAACCTCTTCGACCGGAATTACTACCAGTCGGTGGGCAACACCGACTACTTCAATTACTTCGGCCAGCCGCGCACTTTCCGCCTCGCGCTGCGCGCCACGTTCTGACGGCATGCGAACCGGGGGCGGCCGTCCGCTTCCCGGGCGCCTCCCTGTTATGTTCCGCCAGGCGGAACACTGCCCGGAATGGTTCCATGCGCGCAAGCGGAAATGGCACTATCGCGAATCCGCCAGGCTCCCTATGATGTCCGTTGCGCGGGTGGCCTTGCCACCCGCTACTGCCATTGATAACTACCAGGGAAACAACGATGAACGGCGCCGATAGCCTTTGCGACACCTTGCTTGCCAATGATGTGGACGTTTGCTTTGCAAATCCGGGCACATCCGAGATGCACTTTGTGGCGGCCCTGGATCGCAAGCCCAAGATGCGCTGCGTGCTGGGCCTGTTCGAAGGCGTGGTGACGGGCGCGGCCGACGGCTACGCGCGCATGGCCGACAAGCCGGCAGCCACGCTGCTGCACCTGGGCCCGGGCCTGGGCAATGGCCTTGCCAATCTGCACAACGCCAAGCGTGCGCGCACGCCGATGGTCAACATCGTGGGCGACCACGCCACCTATCACGTGCAGTACGACGCGCCGCTGACCAGCGACGTGGAAGGCGTGGCGCGGCCGATGTCGCACTGGGTCAAGCGCACGATGACGGCATCGGCCTTGTCCGCGGATGCCGCCGAGGCCGTGGCCGTGGCGTGCCGTTCGCCGGGCAACATCGCCACGCTGATCCTGCCGGCCGACACGGCCTGGACCGAGCTGCCCGATAACGCGCCCGCGCCCATCGTGGCCAAGGACGAGCCGCTGGCGCAGACCACCGCCGACGCCGTTCGCGCCGCCGCCGCCGCCATCCGTTCGGGCGAGGTCACCGTGCTGATGCTGGGTGGCGCCGCGCTGCGCGAGCGCGCCCTGAACGCCGCCGGCCGCATTGCGCGGGCCACCGGGGTGCGCCTGGTGTCGGAAACGTCGAACCGCCGCATCGAGCGCGGCGGCTCGCGCACCCCCGTGGACCGCCTGCCGTATCCGATCGACATGGCCGTGGCCAAGCTGAAGGACGTGAAGCATCTGGTGCTGGCGGGCGCCAAATCCCCGGTCGGCTTTTTTGCCTACCCCGGCAAGCCCAGCCTGCTGGCCCCGCAGGACAGCAACCAGCTCGTGCTGGCCACCGCCGACCAGGACCTGCCGCACGCGCTGGAATGGCTCGCCGACGAACTGGGCATCGCCGCCGACGCGCCGCGGCTGCTCGCGCCCGCGCCCAGCTATGAAGTGCCTGCCTCCGGCAAGCTGACCAGCGCCGCGGTCAACGTTCTGGTTGCGCACCACCTGCCCGAGCAGGCCATCGTCTGCGACGAGTCCATCACGCAGGGGCGCGAATTCCCGCTCTACAGCGTCAACAGCGCGCCGCACGACTGGTTGATGCTGACCGGCGGCGCGATTGGCATCGGCCTGCCGATGGCGACGGGCGCGGCGGTCGCTTGCCCCGACCGTAAGGTGGTGACCCTGCAGGCGGACGGCAGCGGCATGTACACCTTGCAGGCGTTGTGGACGCAGGCACGCGAAAACCTGGATTGCCTGACCATCATCCTGGCCAACCGTTCCTATGCCACGCTGCACGGCGAAATGAAGAACGTGGGCGTGCAGGAGCCGGGCCGCAATGCGCGCCGCATGCTGGACCTGCAGGATCCGCATCTGGAATGGACCCATCTGGCGCGCGGCATGGGCGTCGAAGCCGTCAGCGTGGATACGGTCGAAGGCTTTGCGCGCGCGCTGGCCGAAGGCCTGAAGCGCCGCGGCCCCTTCCTGATCGAAGCGGTGATCTGACGATTGCCGCATTGGCGCGAGCGCTTGGCGAATCGTCTTCGCACGCGCCGCGCCGCTACACCCCCAGATAGCGCGTCAATTGCTCCGGCTGTTGGGCAAGCGACGCGCTGTCGCCATCCTGCACGATCAATCCCTTTTCCATGACCAGGCACCGGTCGGTGTGTTCCAGCACCGCCCGGTAGTTGCGGTCCACGATCAGCGTGGACATGCCGGTCGCGCGGATCTCGCGGATGATGCGCCAGATCTCAGCCACGATCAGCGGCGCAAGGCCCTCGGTGGCCTCGTCCAGGATCAAGAGATCGGGATTCGTCATCAACGCGCGGCCGATGGCCAGCATCTGCTGCTCGCCGCCCGACAACTGCTGACCACCGTGGCCCAGGCGCTCGCGCAGGCGCGGAAACGTATCCAGCACGCGCGCGTACGTCCAGTCCTGCCCCGCGCGCTTGCCGGGGCGCGCCGCCACCTGCAGGTTCTCGCGCACATTCAGGTTGGGAAAGATGCCGCGCCCCTCGGGCACGTAGGCCACGCCCATGCGTGCAATCGCATGCGGCTGCGCGTGCGTGCAGTCGCTGCCCCGCACCCGCACGTTGCCCTGCGCGCTTTTCACATGGCCCATCAGGCTGCGGATGAGCGTGGTCTTGCCCATGCCGTTGCGGCCCACGAGGCCCACCGATTCTCCTGGCGCGATGTGCATGTCCACGCCCCGCAGCACATGGCTGGCGCCGTAGTACACATGCAGGCCGCCGGCCTCGATCAGCGTGTGCATCAATGGGCTCCTTGTCCGTCTTCGCCCAGGTAGGCGGTGCGCACCTCGGGATTGGCGCGGATCTGCGGCGGCGCGCCGCTTGCGATCGCGCTGCCGTTGACCATCACGGTGATGGTTTCGGCGATGCGGAACACGGCGTCCATGTCGTGTTCGACCAGCAGGATCGCGTGGCCGGCCTTCAGCGTCTGCAGCAGGTCCAGGATGCGGTCGGTTTCCTCGGGACCCATCCCCGCCAGCGGTTCGTCCAGCAGCAGCACCTGCGGTTCGCCCGCGAGGCACATCGCGATCTCCAACTGGCGCTTGCGGCCGTGGGCCAGCAGACCGGCGGGTTGCCGGGCGTCGGCGGCCAAGCCGGTGCGGTCCAGTGCCTCGGCGGCCAGGTCGGCGCTGCGCCGGCAGCTCGCGGCATCGCGCCACCAGTGCCAGAAGCGCTGGCGGCTGGCCTGCGCGGCCAGCCGGCAGTTTTCGAAAACGCTCAGTTCAGGAAAGATGGTTGACCGCTGGTAGCTGCGGCCCAGCCCGGCGCGCGCGCGCTCGGGTTGCGGCCACGCGGTGATGTCGCGGCCCGCCAGCGTGACCTGCCCGCTGCTGGCCGCCAGTTCGCCCGACAGGATGTTGATGAGCGTGGACTTGCCCGCGCCATTGGTGCCGATGACGGCGTGCACCTGACCGCGCTGCAATTCGAGCGACACGCCGTTGACCGCGGTCAGGCCGCCGAAGCGGCGCGTGACCGCGCTTGCGGCGAGCAGGACATCAGACATGGCGTTCTCCCTGAATGGGCAGGCGGGACGCAGGCGCCGTGCCTTGCGCGCGTGCCGGGGTAATGACGTCTCTGGCGGCTTTTCGGCTCGCGTCCGCCGTCCGTGCATGGCGGCGCTCGCGCCATTGCGCGGGCAATCCCGCCAGTCCGTTCGGCAGCAGTGCCACCAGCGCGATGATGGCCAGGCCCAGCGGCAGGTGCCAATGGCGCGCGTAGTCGCCAAACAATTCCTGCGACTGGAACAGCTCCTGCAGCAGCACCATCGTCACCGTGCCCAGCACCGCGCCGCCCAGGCTGCCCATGCCGCCCAGAATCACCATCAACAGCACCAGCCCCGATTGTTCCCACGCCAGCAGTTCGGGCGTGACAAAGCCGTCTTTCAGCGCAAACAGAAAGCCCGCCAGCCCCGCCAGCGTGGCGCCAATGACGTATGCGGCCAGCTTGTACGGATACGTTGAATAGCCGGCCGCGCGCATGCGCTGCTCGTTGATGCGGATGCCGGCCAGCGCCGCGCCGAACGGCGAGCGCCGCAGCAGCGCCAGAAAACCCCACGCCAGCGCCAGGCACGCAAGGACGAAGAAGTAGAACGTGGTCCCGTTGCTCAGATCGAATGGCATCCAGCCGCCCAGCGAGAGCTCGGGCCGGAAGTACAGATAGATGCCGTCGCTGCCGCCGCCGATCTTGGTGTCGTGAAAGACGTAGTAGGCCATCTGCGAGAACGCCAGCGTGACCATGATGAAGTACACCCCGCGCGTGCGCAGCGCCAGCGCGCCGGTGACCAGCGCATAGGCGGCCGCGGCGAGTAGCGCAGCCGGCAGCAGCCACCACAGCCCGGCCGCTTCCGACTCGGGCGACAGCAGCGCCGCCACGTAGGCGCCAATGCCGAAGAACGCGGCGTGTCCCAGGCTGACCAGCCCCGCGCCGCCGACCAGCAATTGCAGGCTCAGTGCGAAGATCGCGTAGATCATGATCTTCACCACCAGGCCGGTGTAGTAGTCGCTGCCGCTGAACGAAAAGGCGGCCAGCGCCAGCAGCGCCGCGAAGGGCAGAAGTCGGTTGAGCAGAGGCGTGCGCATGCGTGGGTCCTTTTGATGTCGACAGGACCTAGCCCTGTTTGAACAGCCCTTCGGGCTTGCAAAGCAGAATGAAGGCCATCAGCAGATAGACCAGCACGCCCGCCGCGGAGGGGAAGAGCACCTGGCCGAAGGTCTCGGCAAAACCGACCAGCATCGCGGCCAGGAACGCGCCGCGGATCGACCCGATGCCGCCGATCACCACCACCACGAAACAGATGATCAGCACGCCGTTGCCCATGCCGGGATACACCGACGAGACGGGCGCGGCAATGCTGCCGGCCAGCGCCGCCAGCGCCACGCCGGCCGCGAACACCACGCGGTAAAGCTTGTTGATGTCGATGCCCAGCGAGCTGATCATCTCGCGGTTGCTGGCGCCGGCGCGCAGCATCATGCCCAGCCGCGTGCGCGAGATGATCCAGTACAGCAGCAGCGCGACCGCAATGCCGACGGCCGAGATGAACAGCCGGTAGACGGGATAGGTCATCACGTCACCCAGCGCAATGCTGCCCTGCAGCCACGACGGCAGCGGCACGCCGTGCACGTCGTTGCCCACAAGAATGCTGCGCAGTTCCTCGAACACCAGGATCAAGCCGTAGGTCATCAGCACCTGCTGCAAGTGGTTGCGCTTGTACAGGTAGCTGAAGAACGCGGCCTCCAGCACATAGCCCAGCACGCCGGCTGCCAGCACGCAGACGGCCAGCGTCGCGAGAAACCCGCCACCCAGCCAGCGGTCGACCACCGGGCCCAGCGCAAACGCCATGTACGCCCCGATCATGTAGAAACTGCCGTGGGCCAGGTTGATGATGCCCATGATCCCGAAGATCAGCGTGAGTCCGCTGGCCACCAGGAACAGCAGCAAGCCGTACTGGAATGCGTTCAGGCTCTGGATGAGCAGGATGCTGATGTCCATGGGGCCTCCCTGTGGCGGACGCGTGGCGCGGCGTTACAGCTTGCAGCCGCGCGCGGGGTCGGCCAGCTTCTGCACGGC
The DNA here is from genome assembly GCF_059760815.1 of Achromobacter sp. 1012554356. Taxonomy (NCBI): domain Bacteria; kingdom Pseudomonadati; phylum Pseudomonadota; class Betaproteobacteria; order Burkholderiales; family Alcaligenaceae; genus Achromobacter; species Achromobacter sp. 1012554356. The sequence continues at coordinate 18,204 of NZ_JCBANC010000042.1, forward strand.
AACCTCGACGACCTTGTTTTCCAGGCCATCGACGCGGCGCAGGTAGATGTCCTGCACCGGGTTGCCGGCCTTGGACAGCGTGAACGAGCCGCGCGGGCTGTCAACCGTCGCCGTGCGCATGGCGCTGCGGAAGGCGTCCTTCTTCGAGAAATCTCCCTTCACGGCCGAGAGGCCCGATTGCATGAGCTGCGCGGCGTCATAGCCTTGCACCGCGTAGACGTCCGGCTGCATCTTGTACGCCTTGGAATAGTCGGCGCGGAACGCGTTGTCGCGCGGCGTGTTCAGCCCGTCAGCGTAGTGCAGGGTGGTCAGCAACCCCTGCGCGGACGCGCCCTGCGCCTGCAGCGTGCCGTCCGTCAGGAAGCCCGATCCGTACAGCGGAATCGTCTTGTCCAGGCCGGCCGCGTGATAGTCCTGCACGAACTTCACCGCGCCGCCGCCCGCAAAGAAGGTGAAGACCATGTCGGGCTTGAGCGCGGCAATCTCCGTCAACAGGGATTGAAACTCCACGTTGGGAAACGGCAGGCTCAGTTCGCGCACAACCTTGCCGCCCGCTTTCTCGAAGCCTTCCTTGAAGCCGCCGATGGCTTCGTCGCCCGCCGCGTACTTCCACGTGATGGTCACGGCAGTCTTGTGGCCCTTGGCATATGCCACCGGTCCCATCGCATAGGCCGGCTGCCAGTTCGTGAACGAGGTGCGGAAGATGCCGGGGCCGCACAGCGGGCCGGTGATTGCGTTGGCGCCGGCGTTGGTCACGATCAGCGTGGTGTCGGCATCCTTGGCGGCTTTGGCCAGCGCCATCGCCACGCCCGAATGCACCGTGCCGATCAGCACGTCCACCTGGTCGCGCTTGATGAGGCGGTTGGCGTTTTCAGCGGCCTTGGCCGGGTTGGATTCGTCGTCCACCTTGAAGTATTCGATCTCGCGCCCGCCCAGCTTGCCGCCTTGCTCGGCAACGTAGAGCTTGAAGCCGTTCTCGATGGCGTTGCCCAGCGCGGCGAAGGTGCCGCTGTAGGGCAGCATGAAGCCGACCTTGAGCTTGTCGTCGGCATGCGCGCCGCTTGCGGCGATCGTCAGGGCGGCGGCCAGCGCGGCCCGGGTCAGGACGTGGTTCATGGTTTGTCTCCGTGCTTGTTATGGGCGGACGCCTGGGCCGGTAGCAGGGCCAGGGTCAACCGGGTTTTTCCAGCGCGCCCACAAAGCGTGCGGCGGCCTGGACAACGGTGGCGGGCTGATCCCGGTGCGGCGAATGCCCGCACGCCGGTATCTCCAGCAGTTCGGTTTGCGGCGCGCGGCGGCGGATGCCGCGCACTTGCTCCAGCGTGCCGTATTCGTCGTCCGTGCCTTGGATGGCCAGCACGGGACAGGTGATACGGGCGAGCTCGTCTTCGATGTTCCAGCCGCGGAATTCGGGCTTCAGCCAGATGTCGTTCCAGCCCCAGAATGCCGAGTCCACATCCCGGTGATGACGCCCCAGCCGCGCACGCAGGTCCGATTCCAGATAGGCCTGGCGCGCCTGCGCGATGCTGGCCACGGAGATGTCTTCGACAAAGAGGTGCGGCGCGGCGGCCACCACGCCGGCGACGGCGTCCGGATACCGCGCGGCGTACAGCAACGCGATCGAGCCGCCGTCGCTATGGCCGAACAGCACGGGCTTGTCGTGGCGCGCGTTCACGCCCAGGACTTCAAGCAGGGCGGGCAGGACGTCGTGCGCCTCTCGGTGCATGAAGTCCACGGGCCACGCTTCGCGCAGCGGGCGCGCGGTCGACTGGCCGTATCCGTATCGCGAGTACACGAGGCCGCGGCAGCCGGCCGCGTCGCAGACGCGTTGCGGAAAGTCTTTCCACATCGACACCGATCCCAGCCCCTCGTGCAGGAACACGATGAGCGGCGCATCAACGCGTTCCGGTGCGATCCACGCGCATTCCAGCCGCATGTCGCGGCCGCGCGCGTGGAGGGTGGCAAAGACCGTGGCGGCCTCGGCGGCGGTCATAGCGCGGCCTCTTCCAGCGCACGCAAGCGGAACCGTTGGATCTTGCCGGTGGCGGTCTTGGGCAGTTCTTCCAGGAAGTCTATCTGGCGCGGGTACTTGAACGGCGCCAGATGCTGCTTCACGTAATGCTGCAAGGCGGCGCCGGTCTGCGCGTCGGGTTCGAAGCCGGCGCGCAGCACTACGTAGGCCTTCGTCTTGACCAGGCCGTCGTGGTCCGGCACGCCGATCACCGCGGCTTCGAGCACCGCCTCGTGCTGAATCAGGATGTTCTCGACTTCCACCGGCGACACGTACTGGCCACTGACCTTGATCATGTCGTCGCTGCGGCCGGCGTAGGTGTAGTAACCGTCGGGGTCGCACACGTACTTGTCGCCGCTTTTCAGCCAGTCGCCCAGAAAGCACTGGCGCGTCTTGTCGCGGTTGTTCCAGTACATCAGCGCGGCGCTGGGGCCCTTGATGTAGAGATCGCCGATGGCGCCCGGCGGGACCGGCGCGCCGTTGTCGTCACGCAGTTGCACCTCGTAGCCGGGCACGGGCTTGCCCGTGGTGCCGTAGCGCAGCTGGCCCGCGCGGTTCGAAATGAAAATGTGCAGCATCTCGGTCGAGCCGATGCCGTCCAGGATTTCACAGCCGAAGTGGCGCGTGAAGCGCTCACCGATGTCACGCGGCAGGGCCTCGCCGGCGGACGTGCAGACGCGCATCGCCACGTGTTCGCGGGCTGGCAAGTCGGGCGACGCGAGCATGCTGGCATATAGCGTCGGCACGCCATAGAACACGGTGGGACGATGCCGGACCAGGCGCTGGAATACGGCCTGCGGGGTGGGGCGCTCGGCCATCAGCACGACGGTGGCGCCCACCGACAGCGGAAACGTCAGGCCGTTGCCCAGGCCATACGCGAAGAACAGTTTCGCGGCCGAGAACACCACGTCGCCTTCGCGGATGCCTAGCACGGGCTTGGCATAGAGTTCGGCCGTGTGCCACAGGTTGCCGTGGGTGTGCACCACGCCCTTGGGCTTGCCCGTGGAGCCGGACGAATACAGCCAGAACGCAATCTCATCCGACAGCGTCCGGGCGGCGGGCACGAGCGCTGCGGCCGCCAGCAGCGATTCGAATTCGTTGGCGCCGTCGGGCAGGTTTGCGCCGGGCTGCGACACGATCAGGTGTTCAATGTCAACCGGCGCCTGGCCAAGCGCCGATTGCAGGACCGGCAGCAACGCGCCCGACACGAACACCGCCCGCACGCGGCTGTGCGCAACGATGTAGGCGTAGTCGTCGGCGGTGAGCAGCGTGTTCACGGCCACCGGCACCACGCCGGCGTGCAGCGCGCCCAGGAACACCACAGGCCAGTCGGCTGTGTCCTGCATCAGCAGCAGGATGCGCTCCTCGCGGCGCAGTCCCAGATTGCGCAGCGCGCCCGCCATGCGGGCCACCCGCTCGGCCAGATCGCCATACGTGAGCTGGCGGGTGTCGTCGATGTAGGCAAGCTTGGCGGCGCGCGGCGCGTTCAGCGCGGCAAGGTGGCTGGCGAAATTCAGTTCGGCGGGGCAGGTGTTCACGGTTGTCTCCTGATGTCCTGGTGGGCGGACGCCGTGCCTGTGTTTGTTGTTGGCGGCAGGGCGGGTGTCCGGACCGGCTGTCAGCCGGGGCGCGTGAATTCGATGGCCCCGCCGGGTAGCAGATACAGCACCAGGGCGCGGCCCTGCGTGACAGTGGGGCGGTGCGCCGACCCCGGGCCATAAACCAGCCAGCCGGCGCCGTGGCCATCAAAGCGGGCGTCTTCGGTCAGCGGCATGATCATGTCGATCTCGCCATTGGGATGCGCGTGGTGCGGACCGGCCAGATCGATCATGTCGACGACGTCCACCGAGCAGCCGCCCAGATCATCGGCCGGCTTGATGACCCGGCCATACTTGATGCCGCCGCCTTCACGGTTGCACATCCAGCCGTCGGCCACGCCCTGCCTACAGGTGGCAAAGATGTCCTGGAACAGCGCGCTGTCCGGGCCGGCCGCGTCATTGAGCCGGGCCTGCAGCGCTGCATCCAGCGGCTGGCCGGCCGTCAGACGCGTCACGTCGCGCATCAGGGCATGGAATTGGTCAGGCGTACTCACCAGGCGGCTCCTTTACACTGTCGGCGCTCCGGCAGTCCGCACTGGACTGCTGTTTTTTTGCACCGGATCGGCTGTGGACTCGTTGGATGGAAAAATAGTGCTTCCGTTGATATGGGTCAAGCACTATAGTGCATAAAAGAGCGGTAATCAGGGTTTTTGCGGAGTCAGTCGAACCATGAATCAAGCGCTAGACACGGCGCCCATCGAACCCCGGCGCGAGCCCTTTCTGATCGCTCTGGGCGAGCGCGTGCGCCGTCTGCGCGCCATTCGCGGCATGACGCGCAAGGGGCTTTCCCAGGCGACCGGCGTGTCCGAACGCCACCTGGCCAATCTGGAACATGGCGTCGGCAACGCGTCGATTCTGGTGCTGCTGCAGATTGCCCGCGCCTTCAACTGCGCGCTGGCGGAGCTGGTCGGTGACGTCACCACGGAATCGCCCGACTGGCTGCTGATCCGGGAATTGCTCAGCGGGCGCACCGAATCCGATCTGCAGCGCGCCCGCGAGGCGCTGTCGCAGCTGTTTGGCGTGGGGGCGGGGGCACAGCGCCCGAACCGCACGCAGCGCGTGGCGCTCATCGGCCTGCGCGGCGCGGGCAAGTCGACGCTGGGTCAGATGCTGGCCGACGACCTGGGCTATCCCTTTGTGGAACTGAACCGCGAGATCGAGCGCGTGGCGGGCTGCGGCATCCTCGAGATCCACAACCTCTACGGCCCCAACGCCTATCGCCGTTACGAACGGCGTGCGCTCGAAGAGGCCGTGCAGATCTACCCGGAAATGGTGCTGGCCACGCCCGGCGGTCTGGTGTCGGAACCTGCCACGCTGAATCTGCTGCTGACCCATTGCTACACGGTCTGGCTGCGCGCCACGCCCGAAGAGCACATGGGCCGCGTCATGGCGCAGGGCGACTTCCGCCCCATGTCCGGCAATAACGAAGCCATGGCCGACCTCAAGCGCATCCTGGCCGGGCGCGAGGCGTTTTATGCCAAGGCGGATCTGACCTGGGTGACGAGCAATCTGGAAGTCCCAGAGAGCTTTGCTGGCTTGCGGACCCAGGTGCGTAAAGCTTGCGGCTTGCCGCTGTAGCGGTTCGATTGGCCAGGTGTCAGACACCCTCGTGGCGCCTCATCATCGTGACGGTCCCTTCTGCCGGGTGTCAGACACCTTCAAGTGGCGCCATGCCCAGGTGTCTGACACCCGCTTAACTGCCGTCTCAAGCAGACGATCCTCTCGGCCAGGTGTCTGACACCGACCCTAGTGACCCAGTCTCCCTTCTGCCGGGTGTCAGACACCTTCAAGTGGCGCCATGCCCAGGTGTCTGACACCGCCCCTAGTAAGCCGGTCTCCCTTCTGCCGGCTGTCAGACACTTCAAGCGGCGCCATGCCCAGGTGTCTGACACCCACTTAACTGCCGTCACAAGCTGACGATCCTCTCGACCGGGTGTCTGACACCGACCCTAGTAAGCCGGTCTCACCCAAGACAAGGCTTCAACCAAACACATCCCCCCGAACTTCAGCACCTGCACTTTCCTGCATATTCCGCTTGACGCTCCAAATCGCCTGCACTAATCTGCATAATAATTCATGTGGTGCAGTATTTTTCCTGTCCGAGCACAGGGCGTATGAGGAGACACACTATGAGCAGCCCCATCAGCCGGGTCGACTTCCGAACCGATCCCGCCCAGTACCGGCATTGGCGCCTGGCCTTCGACGGTGCGGTCGCGACACTGGCCATGGACGTCGCCGAAGACGGCGGCCTGCGCCCCGGCTACAAGCTCAAGCTCAATTCGTACGACCTGGGCGTCGACATCGAATTGCACGACGCCCTGCAGCGCATCCGTTTCGAACACCCGGAAGTGCGCAGCGTGGTCGTCACCAGCATGAAGGACCGGATCTTCTGTTCCGGCGCCAACATCTTCATGCTGGGGTTGTCCACCCACGCCTGGAAGGTGAACTTCTGCAAGTTCACCAACGAAACCCGTAACGGCATTGAAGACTCCAGCCGCCACGGCGGGTTGAAGTTCATCGCCGCGCTGAACGGCGCCTGCGCGGGCGGCGGCTACGAACTGGCGCTGGCCTGCGACGAAATCCTGCTGATCGACGACCGCTCGTCCTCCGTTGCCCTGCCCGAAGTGCCGCTGCTGGGCGTGCTGCCCGGCACGGGCGGACTGACCCGCGTCACCGACAAGCGCCGCGTGCGGCACGACCATGCCGACATCTTCTGCACGCTGGTCGAAGGCGTGCGCGGGCAACGCGCCAAGGATTGGCGGCTGGTGGACGACGTGGTCAAGCCCGCTCGCTTCGAAGAAGAAGTCCGCGCCCGCGCGCAGGCGCTGGCGCAGGACAGCCACCGCCCGGCTGGCGAGCAAGGCGTGTCGCTCACGCCGCTGGAACGTACCGAGACCGAGACCAGCCTGTCGTATCGCTACGTAGACGTGCAGCTTGACCGCGAAAAGCGCCAGGCGACGTGGACGGTTCGCGCCCCGCAAGACTCCGTTGAAACGGAACTGCAGGACATTGTCACCGCGGGCGCCGCCTGGTGGCCGCTGCAGATGGCGCGGGAACTGGACGACGCCATCCTGTCGATGCGCACCAACGAGCTGGACATCGGCACCTGGGTCCTGAAGACCGAAGGCGACCCCGAGGCCGTGCTGGCGGCCGACGCGGCGCTGGAACGGCACGCGGATCACTGGTTCGTGCGCGAGACCGTCGGCATGCTGCGCCGCACGCTTGCGCGGCTGGACGTGACGTCGCGCAGCCTGTTCGCGCTGATCGAACCGGGTTCGTGCTTTGCCGGCACGCTGCTGGAACTGGCGCTGGCCGCCGACCGCAGCTACATGCTGGACGTGGAGGATGACGAAGCCATCGACGCCGCGCCCCCGCAGATTGTGGTGGGCGAGCGCAATTTCGGCGCGTACCCGATGGTGAACGGCCAGAGCCGCCTGCAACGACGCTTCTACGGCGAAACGCAGCCGCTGGAAGCGGTGCGCGCGCAGGCCGGGCGCACCCTGTCGGCCACCGGCGCGCTGGAGCTTGGCCTCATCACCTATGCCCCCGACAGCATCGACTGGGACGACGAAGTTCGGCTGGCGCTGGAAGAGCGCCGTGCATTGTCGCCCGATGCGCTGACCGGCCTGGAAGCCAACCTGCGCTTCGGCGGGCAGGAAACCATGGAAACCCGCATCTTCGGCCGGCTGACCGCCTGGCAGAACTGGATCTTCAACCGTCCCAACGCGGCGGGCGACAAGGGCGCGCTCAAGCTGTACGGCAAGGGCGAGCAGGCGGCATTCGACTGGAACCGCGTCTGAGCGGCAAACGTTCGGTCAGCGGGCGGCAAGGCGCCATGCGCGCCTGCCCGCAGGCACTGAGACCCTAGCGCCGCGCGGCTGGCGGCCCCATTCCAAGAATCAGGAGAGAGACATGTCCGGCATCAACTACACCGACAAGATTCCCAACAACGTCAACCTGTCCGGCGACCGCACGTTGCAGCGCGCGCTGGAACACTGGCAGCCCAATTACCTGCAGTGGTGGCAGGACATGGGGCCGGATGGCTCGCACGGCTTCGACGTCTATCTGCGTACGGCGGTCAGCGTCGAGCCCGACGGCTGGGCGCACTTCAATCACGTGCGCATGCCCGACTACCGATGGGGCATTTTCCTGGCGCCGCAGGACGGGCAGCGCAAGATCCATTTTGGCGAGAACATCGGCCGCGATGTGTGGCAGGACGTGCCGGGCGAGCACCGCGCCAACCTGCGACGCATCATCGTCACGCAGGGCGACACGGAACCCGCCTCGATCGAGCAGCAGCGGCACCTGGGCCTGACCGCGCCGTCGCAGTACGACCTGCGCAACCTGTTCCAGATCAACGTCGAAGAAGGGCGGCACCTGTGGGCGATGGTGTACCTGCTGCATCGTTACTTCGGGCGCGACGGGCGCGAGGAAGCCGACGCGCTGCTGCAGCGTAGCTCGGGCGATTCCGACAACCCGCGCATCCTGGGCGCCTTCAACGAAAAGACGCCGGACTGGCTGGCGTTCTACATGTTCACGTACTTCACCGACCGCGACGGCAAGTTCCAGCTGTGTGCGCTGGCCGAGTCCAGCTTCGATCCGCTGGCCCGCACGACCAAGTTCATGCTGACCGAGGAAGCGCACCACATGTTCGTGGGCGAGTCCGGCATCTCGCGCGTCATTCAGCGCACCTGCGAAGTGATGAAGGAACTGAAGACCGACGATCCGCAAGCCGTGCGAGCGGCCGGCGTGATCGACCTGCCGACCATCCAGCGCTACCTGAATTTCCACTACAGCGTCACCATCGACCTCTTTGGCGCGGACCAGTCGTCCAACGCCGCCATCTTCTACGGCTCGGGCTTGAAGGGCCGCTACGAAGAGACCAAGCGCAACGACGACCATCAGCTCAAGAACGACACCTACCGGGTGCTGAACGTCAGCAACGGCAAGCTGACGGAGATCGAGGTGCCGATGCTCAACGCGCTGAACGAAGTGCTGCGCGATGACTTCATCCGCGACTCGGTGGCCGGCATCGGCCGCTGGAACAAGGTCATCGAAAAGAGCGGCCTGGCCTTCCGCCTGCAAGTGCCGCACAAGGCGTTCAACCGCCAGATCGGCACGCTGGCCGGCATCCGCATGTCGCCCGAGGGCGAGATCGTGTCCGAATCGCAATGGCAGGCCAATCAGCACAAGTGGCTGCCCACGCCGGAAGATCGCGCGTTCGTCGCGTCGCTGATGGGCCGGGTCACGGAACCGGGCAAGTTCGCCAACTGGATCGCGCCGCCTGTCATGGGTGTCAACCGCCAGCCGGTGAATTTCGAGTACGTGCGTTTCAACTGATGGCCGCGCGGGCCGCGTGCCCGCGCGTTTGGGAGGACGGCGATGAACGCCCCGTTACCGGTGGAAGTCCTGAAGCAGCACCTGATCGATCCCGAGATCTGCATCCGCTGCAATACCTGCGAAGAGACCTGTCCGGTCGATGCGATCACGCACGATTCGAACAACTATGTGGTGGATCCGGAGATCTGCAACGGCTGCATGGCCTGCGTGCCGCCTTGCCCGACCGGTTCCATCGACAACTGGCGGCTGGTGGTGCGCGCCGAAGCCTATTCCGTGCAGGACCAGTTCGGCTGGGAAGAACTGCCGCAGGAAAAGTCGTTGCCGGTGGACGCCGCCGTGGCGGGCGACGCCGCGCAGCAGGCCGCGGCGGATCCGCAGGCCGAACCGGCAGCCGCGCCGGCGATGCTTGTGACGCCCGGCGCCGCCGTGCCCCCGTGGTCCGCCGCCCACCCCTATGTGAATCTGTACACGCACAAGACGCCCATCACCGCGACGGTCGTGGGCAACTACCGTGTCACCGGCGCCGACACGGAAAGCGATATCCACCACATCGTGCTCGACTTCGGCGAACAGCCGTTTCCGGTGCTGGAAGGGCAGTCGATCGGCATCCTGCCGCCGGGCGTGGACGCGATGGGCCGGCCGCATCACGCGCGCCAGTATTCGCTGGCCAGCCCGCGCGACGGCGAACGGGCGGGGTACAACAACCTGTCGCTGACGGTAAAGCGCGTCACGCAGGACCACGGTGGAGAGGCCGCGCACGGCGTCTGCTCCAACTATCTGTGCGATCTGGCCAAGAACGACACGGTGCGGGTGATCGGACCGTTCGGCCACACCTTCCTGATGCCGAATCATCCGAAGGCCAATCTCATCATGATCTGCACGGGCACCGGCTCGGCGCCGATGCGCGCCATGACCGAGCGCAGCCGCCGCCTGATCGGCACGGCGGACATCGGCAAGCTCATGCTTTTTTTCGGGGCGCGCACCGAACGCGAGCTGCCTTATTTCGGCCCATTGATGAAGCTGCCACGCGACTTCATCGACATCAACCTGGCGCTCTCGCGCGAACCCGGCCAGCCCAAACGCTACGTGCAGGACCTGCTCCGCGAGCGTGCCGCGCAGGTACGCGGATTGCTGGCCGATCGCAACACCTGCATCTACGTCTGCGGTCTGAAGGGCATGGAGGTCGGCGTGCTGGACGCGCTGCGCGAGGTGGTGGTGCAGTCCGGCGAGGATTGGTCTATCCTGCATGAAGCGCTGCGCCGCGAAGGCCGGCTGCACTTCGAGACTTACTGATCCACAACAACAGATGCGTGACGATCGGCGCGCCTGGGCGCGCCGATTTCGTTGGCACGGGGAAAACAAGACATGAAGTTCGCCGAATTCAAGGACGGCATGGTGATCAAGGGCGGGCCAGTCACCGTGACGGAAGCGGAAATCCTGGAGTTTGCCCGCAAGTACGATCCCCAATGGTTTCACACCGATCCGCAGCGCGCCGCGGCAGGCCGGTGGGGCGGCCTCATCTCCAGCGGATGGCATACCTGCGCGCTGGCCATGCGCATGGCGGTTGACGCCGCCTTGCATGATTCCGAATCCTTCGGCTCGCCCGGCCTGGGCGAAGTCCGCTGGCGCACGCCGGTGCGCCCTGGCGACACCCTGCACCTGCACGCGCGCGTACAAGGCGCGCGGCATTCGTCCTCGCGCCCGGACCTGGGCATCATCAACTGGGCGTGGACGGTCGTGAACCAGCACGACGAAAGCGTGCTGGAAATGGACGCGACCAGCCTGTTCGACCTGTCCGGCAACAACTAGCCGACGCGGCGTTTTTTTACCGCTTGCCCGCCTGTTTCAAAATGGCGGCCCCTTCCGGGCCGGCCGCCGCTTTCCAGGCGTTGATCGATTCCTTGGAGGCGTCCTGTAATGCCTTGCGCACCGCGGGCGGCACGGCGGTGTTGATGGCCACGCCGTTCTTGCGCATGTTTGCGTAGTTCTGCTGCAGGCGGCCTTCGATGCGTTTCCACTGTTCGGCCTCGGTCTGCGCGGCCGCCTGGTCGATGGCCTTGCGCGAACGCGCGTCGAGCGCCTCGTAGGCTTTCAGGTTCATCGTCGCCACCGAAATCGGCATGGCGTAATTGATCTCGGCGAAGTGAGGCAGGTACTCCCACAACTTGCGGCCCGCGCCGCCGTCGCCGGAGGACAGCACCGCGTTCACCTCGCCCGAGGCGATACGCGGCATGGCGTCGGCAAACGAGATGTTCTCCGCGCGCGCGCCGGCACGCTGCATGACGTCCTGCGACGTCGCATCGTAGGTGCGGATGGTCAGGCGCTTGAGCGCCGCCACACTGTCCACCTTCTGCTTGGACCAGATGCCCGAGGCCGGCCACGGCGTGGTGTAGAGCAACTTCTGGCCGTGCGCGGCCAGCAGCTTCTCGTATGCCGGGCGCGCCGCCTTGTTGAGGTTGCGCGCCTTGGACAGCGAGTCCGCCAGGAAGGGCAGGGACGACACGCCAAACAGCGGATACTTCGTGGCCAGCGCGCCGGCGAAGGCGTCGCCCGCATCCACCTTGCGCGCCTGCACCGCGTCGATCATGTCGCCCGACTTGATGCCCTTGGCCGCGTCGAAACTCGTGTCGATGACGACGTTGCCTGCGGACTTAGCGCGCACCAGCTCGGCAAACGTGGACACGCCTTGGCCGGGCATGGAGGTGGCCGGGTATTCGGTGGTCATGGTCAGCGTCGTGGCGGCCTGAGCGCCGTGGGCAACGAATGCCATGGCGATGACCGCCGCCAGGCGCAGGGGGGTGATGCGATGCATGCGCGACTCCTGTGGGGGGATCCGTAAAGCGTACGAGGTGTACAGGCGTACGCCTAGTCGGGCTTTCGGCAATGCGCGGAGGGGCGGGATCGGGCGTATGGGGTATTCCCATTCGGTCGGTGTCTGACACCCCGGGAAGATGGCCGTCAGTTTGTGCCGACGGCTCAGAGGGTGTCAGACACCGAGTAAGTCGTCGTGGGTGTCAGACACCTGGCGCTGCAGCAACGCGCAAAAAAAAGCCGCCCAAGCGGGCGGCTTCCTTTGCTACACCAGGCAGGCGATCAATAGAACGCCTGGATGCCCGTCTGTGCGCGGCCCAGGATCAGGGCGTGCACGTCGTGGGTGCCTTCGTAGGTGTTGACCACTTCCAGGTTCACCAGGTGGCGGGCGACGCCGAACTCGTCGGAGATGCCGTTGCCGCCGAGCATGTCGCGGGCCAGGCGGGCGATGTCCAGCGCCTTGCCGCACGAGTTGCGCTTCATGATCGAGGTGATCTCGACGGCAGCAGTGCCTTCGTCCTTCATGCGGCCCAGGCGCAGGCAGCCTTGCAGCGCCAGCGTGATTTCGGTCTGCATGTCGGCCAGCTTCTTCTGGATGAGCTGGTTGGCTGCCAGGGGGCGGCCAAACTGCTTGCGGTCCAGGGTGTACTGGCGGGCAGTGTGCCAGCAGGCCTCGGCAGCGCCGACAGCGCCCCAGGCGATGCCGTAGCGGGCGGAGTTCAGGCAGGTGAACGGACCCTTCAGGCCGGACACGCCGGGCATCATCTGGTCGGCGGACACTTCCACTTCGTCCATGACGATTTCGCCGGTGATCGACGCGCGCAGGCCGACCTTGCCGTGGATGGCGGGGGCCGACAGGCCCTTCATGCCCTTTTCGAGGATGAAGCCGCGGATCTTGCCGTCGAAGTCGCCGCCGACGCACTTGGCCCACACCACGAACACGTCCGCGATGGGCGAGTTGGTGATCCACATCTTGTTGCCGCTGACCTTGTAGCCGTCGGCCGTCTTGACGGCGCGGGTTTCCATGCCGTTGGGGTCGGAGCCGTGGTTGGGTTCGGTCAGGCCGAAGCAGCCGATCCATTCGCCGCGCGCCAGCTTGGGCAGGTACTTCTTCTTTTGTTCTTCGCTGCCGAATTCGTTGATCGGCACCATCACCAGCGAGGACTGCACGCTCATCATCGAGCGGTAGCCGGAGTCGACGCGTTCGACTTCACGGGCGATCAGGCCGTAGCTGACGTAATTCAGACCGGCGCCGCCGTATTCGACGGGGATCGTGGCGCCCAGCAGGCCCAGTTCGCCCATTTCGGAGAAGATCTCGGGATCGGTCTTCTCGTTGCGGAACGCGTTGAGCACGCGCGGAGCCAGCTTGTCCTGCGAGTAGGCGTAGGCGGCATCGCGCACCATACGCTCTTCGTCGGTCAGTTGCTGGTCCAGCAACAGAGGATCTTGCCAGTGGAATGAGGGGTTCGAGGACATGCTGGGTCTCCGCTATGGATTTCCGAGATCGGAATCTAGAAAGTTTAAACTTAAAATAATTCGGGCGGCAAGTTGGGGTTTGCACGGCGGTGCGCCTGGGCGCGCCGCCGGTCTTATCGCCCGAGTGGGGTTCAGTGCTGGGCCTTCAGCGCCGCCTCGCGGATTTTCTCGAGGGTCGTGGACGGGCTGATGGTTTCCGGGTCGATGAAGCAGTGCAGGATCGCCGGCTTGCCGCTGGCCAGTGCTCGTTCGAAGGCCGGAGCGAACTGTTCGGTCGTCTCCACGCGTTCGCCGTGGCCGCCGAAGGCGCGCGCGTAGTCGGCGAAATCGGGGTTCTTGAGCTCGGTCGCGGAAATGCGGCCCGGATAGTGCTTTTCCTGGTGCATGCGGATCGTGCCGTACATGCCGTTGTCCACCAGGATCACGACGATGGGCAGGTCATACTGCACCGCCGTCGCGAACTCCTGGCCGTGCATCAGAAAGCACCCGTCACCCGCGAAGCACACGACGGTCTTATCCGGCCAGACGCGCTTGGCGCCCACGGCCGCCGGCAGACCGTAGCCCATGGACCCGGAGGTGGGCGCCAACTGCGTGCCAAAACGCGTGAAGCGGTGGAAGCGATGCAGCCAGGTGGCGTAGTTGCCCGCGCCGTTGGTCATGATGGCGTCGGCCGGCAACGTCTTTTCCAGATACGCCATGACCTGGCCTAGCTGCAGCGCGCCGGGCGTGGTGACGGTTTCGGGGTCGCTCCATTTCAGGTACGACTCGCGCATGGCCTTGGTGCCGTCGGCCCAGACCGGCGTGGCCGGCGCCTTCAGGTCGGCCAGCGACGCGGCAAAGGCGGACGGCGACGTGTTGATGGCCAGGGTGGGGCGGTACACCCGGCCCAGCTCGGCGGCATCGGGATGCACGTGCACCAATTTTTGCTTGGGCACCGGGATGTCCAGCAGCGTGTATGCCTGGCTGGGGTTCTCCGACATGCGGCCGCCCACCAGCAGGATCAGATCGGCGTCGGCCACGCGCTTGAGCAGGGCCGGATTGATGCCCAGGCCCACGTCGCCGATGAAGCACGGGTGGTCGGCCGGAAACAGCATCTGGCGGCGGAACGACACGGCGGTCGGCAGCGCATGGCGTTGTGCGAAGTCGGCAAATTCCTGCACGGCGCGCGCGTCCCAGCGCGTGCCGCCCAGGATGGCGACCGGGTTCTTCGCATCGGCCAGCAGTTTTTCCAGGTCGGCCAGCTGACCAGCGGTGGGGGCGGATTCGATGACTTCGTAGCGCGGCGCGTCGGCCACCTTGGCGGCTTCGACCAGCATGTCTTCCGGCAGCGCAATCACGACCGGGCCGGGGCGGCCCGACGTCGCGATGTGGAATGCGCGCGAGATCAGTTCGGGGATGCGTTCGACCTGATCGATCTCGGTCACCCACTTGGCCTGCGTGCCGAACACGGCGCGGTAGTCCATTTCCTGGAAGGCTTCGCGCTCGCGCATGCCGCGCTCGATCTGGCCGACGAACAGGATCATCGGCGACGAATCCTGCTTGGAAATGTGCACGCCAGCCAGCGCGTTGGACGCGCCCGGGCCGCGCGTCACCATGCAGATGCCGGGTTCGCCCGTCAGCTTGCCGTGCGCATCGGCCATCATGGCCGCGCCGCCTTCCTGGCGGCACACCGTGACCTTGATATCGGCATCGTGCAGGCCGTCCAGCACCGCCAGATAGCTTTCGCCGGGGACACAAAAGACATGTTTGACGCCATGGGCGACCAGTTGGTCGACCAGAATGTGACCGCCAAGGCGGGAATCTTGCTGGGGCATGGTGGTGTCGTGGTTAGCCTAGGGTAGAACTCCCGAGCATATGTTCCCTGAGCGCACAACGCAATTGATAAAATTGCACATTCTGTTGATCCCCCGGCACGTGGCGGCTGGTGCGCCGCAGCATCCGGGCGCACGGCGGCGGGCCGGCTTTCCGGCGGTATTTCCATGAGAAACGGCATCCCCAATCTGACCGCCTTGCAGGCGTTCGAGGCCTCGGCCCGGCTGGGCAGCTTTTCGCGCGCCGCCGAAGAGCTGTCGCTGACGCACAGCGCCGTTTACCGGCAGGTGGCAAGCCTGGAGGCGCGGCTGGGCGTGCAGCTGTTCACGCGGGTGCGGCGCCGGATCGTACTGACCGATCACGGCGCCGAATACGCCGGCCGCATCCGTCACCATCTGGACCAGATCGAAAAGGACACCTTTGGACTCGTCAGCAGGACCGGCATGGGGCGCAGCATCCACATCGCCGTCGTGCCGACGCTGGCCACCACCTGGCTGATTCCGCGTCTGGCCGATTTTCAGCGCGAGCACGGTGACATCACCGTCAGCCTGTCCGTGCGCACGCTGCCGTTCCAGTTCAAGGATCAGCCGTTCGACGGCGCGCTGTACCACGGGGACGGACTCTGGCCCGGCACGCAGGGCGGGCTGCTGTTTCCCGAACGCGAACTGGTGCCGGTCTGTGCGCCCGAATTGGCGGTGCGCGTGGCGGAGCAGAGCGGCGGCGCCCTGACCGGCATGACGCATCTGCACCTGGCTTCGCGGCCGGACGCCTGGCGCCAGTGGTACGGGGCCAATGGCTATCTGTATGGTCCGCAGGCGGCCGGCGGCCCCCGCTACGAGCTTTTCACCATGGTGATGGCGGCGGTGCAGGCCGGCCTGGGCGTCGGGTTGATGCCGCGCTTTCTGGCGCAGCCGGCGTTGGACCAGGGAGCGCTGGCCATGCCGGTGCCGCAGTCGCTGGCGGTCAGTCAGGGCTATTACTTCGGTTATCCGCAACGCAGCGAACGGTCCGATGCATTGAAGGCGTTTGAAACGTGGCTCAAGTCCGCCGCCGCTGGCGTGGGCGAGCGCCTGCCCGGCCGCGCCGCGCCGTAGAATCCTGCCATGTCCAAAACCCGCCAGCCGCTTGCCTCCCAAGCCGACATCGACGCCTTCATCGACG
The DNA here is from genome assembly GCF_059760815.1 of Achromobacter sp. 1012554356. Lineage (NCBI taxonomy): Bacteria > Pseudomonadati > Pseudomonadota > Betaproteobacteria > Burkholderiales > Alcaligenaceae > Achromobacter > Achromobacter sp. 1012554356. Next base: position 34,413 of record NZ_JCBANC010000042.1, read on the forward strand.
CCGTCTGGCTTGAAGACGGCCTCTCCGCCAACACGCTGGCTGCCTACCGGCGCGACCTGACGGGTTTCGCCCGCTGGCTCGAAGACCCCGAGGCCTATGCCCGGGAACTGGCCGACCGGCACGGCGAACCCGCACGTGCGCAGACCCTGCCCGTCGGCCCGGCCAAGCCGATCCGCGACGCGCAAAAGGCTGACATCGAGGCCTGGTTCGCCTTCCGTCACGAAGAAACCCGCGCCACCACCGCCAACCGCCGGCTTGCCGCGCTGCGCCGCTTCTACGCCTGGGCGCTGCGCGAACACCGCGCCGAGCGCGATCCGTGCCTGACGCTGGTCGCCGCCAAGCAGCCGCCGCGCATGCCCAAAACGCTGTCCGAGCAACAGGTGGACGCCTTGCTGCGCGCGCCCGACGTCAGTCAGCCGCGCGGCCTGCGCGACCGCGCCATGCTCGAGACCCTGTACGCCACCGGCTTGCGCGTGTCCGAGCTGGTCGGCGTGCGCGCGCTGGACGTCAGCCTGAACGAAGGCGTGGTGCGCGTGGTGTTGGGCAAGGGCGGCAAGGACCGCCTTGTGCCGCTGGGCGCCGAAGCCGCGCACTGGATTTCGCAGTACCTGGCCACTGCGCGACCCGAATTGGCGTCAGGCCGCGTCAGCGACGCGCTCTTCATCACCAGCCGCGCAGAGGCGATGTCGCGGCAGGCATTCTGGCAACTGGTCAAGAAATACGCCGTGCTTGCAGGCGTGCATGCACCGCTGTCGCCCCACGTGCTGCGCCACGCCTTCGCCACCCACCTGCTGAACCACGGCGCGGACCTGCGCGTCGTGCAGATGCTGCTGGGCCACGCGGACATTTCCACCACGCAGATCTACACCCATGTGGCGCGCGAACGCCTGAAGGCGTTGCACGCGGCGCATCATCCACGCGGCTGACCGCCGCCATCTTCCTACCCACCGGCACAAAAATGAGCAAAGCCCGCCACGTCTCCGAAACGCCCGCCACCCAGTTCCTCAAGCAGCACAAGGTGGCCTACTCCGAGCACACCTACGACTACGTCGATCACGGCGGCGCCGGCGAAGCCGCGCGCCAGCTCGGCCTGGACCCGCATGCCGTGGTCAAGACGCTGGTGATGGAGGACGAATCGGCCAAGCCGCTGATCGTGGTCATGCACGGCGACCGCGAGGTCTCCACCAAGAATCTGGCGCGCCAGGCCGGCCTGAAAAAGGTCGAGCCCTGCAAGCCCGAGGTCGCGCAGCGCCATTCGGGCTATCAGGTGGGCGGCACATCGCCGTTCGGCACGCGCAAGAAGATGCCGGTGTGGGTTGAAGCCGATGTGCTGGAATATCCGGTGGTCTACATCAACGGCGGGCGCCGTGGCTATCTGGTGGGCATTGATCCGAACGTGCTGGTGGACCTGCTGGGCGCCAAGCCGGTCATGGTGGCGCTGGAGTAGGGGAGGAGCCCGGTGGTATCCCGCTACCACCTCGCCCGCCGGCTCGGCGGGCACAATGGGACAAGAACACCAAGAACCGGAGTCCGATCCTCGGGCAAGCAACCGGACGCTACCCTCATCCCACGGAGACAATCATGAGCAAACGACTGTTGATGCTGGTCGGCGACTACGCCGAAGACTACGAAACCATGGTGCCGTTCCAGACGCTGCTGACCGTCGGTCACACGGTGCATGCGGTCTGCCCGGACAAGAAAGCGGGCGACACGGTGGCCACGTCGATCCATGATTTCGAAGGCGCGCAGACCTACACCGAAAAGCGCGGCCACAACTTCACGCTGAACTACGACTTCGATCGCGTCGAGCCTTCGTCCTACGACGGCCTGGTGATCCCCGGTGGACGCGCACCCGAATACCTGCGCCTGAACGAAAAGGTGCTGGAGATCGTGCGGCATTTCGACAAGGCCAACAAGCCCATCGCCGCCGTCTGCCACGGCGCGCAGATCCTGGCCGCGGCCGGCGTGCTGAAGGGCCGGACCTGCTCGGCGTATCCCGCGTGCGCGCCCGAGGTCCGGCTGGCCGGCGGCACCTACGCCGAGATCGCCGTCGACCAGGCCTACACGGATGGCAACCTGGTGTCGGCGCCCGCCTGGCCGGCGCATCCGGCATGGATGTCGCAGTTCCTGGCGGTGCTGGGCACCAAGATCACGCACTGACGCTGGCGCGGGCGGGGCGCCGCGCTCAGTCTGCGACGCTCAGTCCGCGGCAATCACCCGCCCCGGGTTGAACAACCCCAGCGGATCAAACAGGCGCTTGATGCTCGCCATCATCGCCATCTCGTTGGCCGGCTTGTACCGGCCAATCGAACCCACCCGCAGTTGTCCCACGCCATGCTCGGCGGAGATCGACCCGTTCATGCGCGCCACCACGTCGTACACCGCGCCTGAAACTGCCTTCTCTGAATTGCGCATGGCCTGGTAGGCCGACGCGTCCGCGCCCGGCGGCGTCGACACGTTGTAGTGCAGGTTGCCGTCGCCCACATGGCCAAACACGAAGATGCGCGCGTTGGGCAGAACGCCATGCACAGCCGTCTGTGCCGCCACGATGAATTCCCCGATGCGCGAGATCGGCAGCGAGATGTCATGCTTGATGTTCTCGCCGTCGATGGACTGCGCTTCGGGCAGATGATGCCGGATCTGCCAGAACGAGGCCGACTGCGCCAGCGTCGACGCAATGGCCGCATCCGTGACAATGCCCGCCTCGAAGGCCGCCTCCATCAACGCCTCGAATCGCTCCGTGGCATGGGCCGCGCTTTCGGCGTCGCTGGATTCCAGCAGCACGTAATACGGCGCCTTGGCGGGCACCGGGCTGCGCGCGCCCGGCGTATGTTGCAGCACCAGTTCCACCGCCGGACCGCTGATCAGTTCAAAGGCCGTCAGGCTGGCCGACAGATACGACTGCGCCAGGGACAGCAGTTGCACCGCGCTCTGCGGATCCGGCACGGCGGCGAAGGCCGTCATCTGCGCGGCCGGGCGCGGATACAGTTTGACGGTGGCGGCCGTGATGATGCCCAGCGTGCCCTCCGCGCCAATGAACAGCTGCTTCAGGTCGTACCCGGTGTTGTCCTTGCGTAGACCGCGCAAGCCATTCCAGATCTGCCCGTCAGGGGTCACCACTTCCAGACCCAGGCACAAGTCGCGCGCGTTGCCGTAGCGCAGCACCTGGATGCCGCCGGCGTTGGTGGCCAGGTTGCCGCCCAGCGTGCAGCTTCCCTCCGCGCCCAGGCTCAGCGGGAACAGCCGGTCCGCCTGAGCGGCGGCCTCCTGCACGTTGGCCAGCACGGCGCCCGCCTGCGCGGTCAAGGTGTTGTTGTAGCGGTCCACGTCCAGGATGGCGTTCATGCGGGCCAGCGACAGCACGATGCTGTGCCCGCCGCTGTCCGGCACGCTGCCGCCGACCAGGCCCGTATTGCCCCCTTGCGGATAGATGGCGACGCGGCGCTCACGGCACCAATGCACCAGCCTGGCCACGTCCTCGGTGCTGTCGGGCTGCGCCAGCGCCAGGGTGCGGCCCGTCCACCGCTTGCGGTAATCGGTCAGGTGCGGCGCCAGGGCGTCGGCGTCGTCCAGCACGCGCCCCTGGAAGGCGGCGCGCAAAGAGGCTTTGATGTCTTCGTCAGGCATGGCCGGCTCTTTCTTCGGGTCAGTTGGCGGAAGCGCCGGCGGCTTGCACCACGGCTTTCCATTTCTCGATCTCGGTGCCGATGAAGGCGTTGAATTGCGCCGGACCCTTTACGGTGGGCACCGCGCCCAGCTCGATCACGCGCTTCTGCATATCGGGGTCGGCCATGGCCTTCTCGATCGCCTGATCGATCCGGTTCACGATGGGCGCCGGCGTGCCTGCCGGCGCCAGCACGCCAAACCACGAGCCCGCTTCGAAATTGGGCACACCGGCCTCGGCCATGGTGGGCACGTCGGGCAGATTGGTGCTGCGTTCGGCGCTGGTCACCGCCAACGCGCGCAGCGTGCCATTCTTGATGAAGGGCAGCGAGGTCGGCAGGTTGTCGAACATCAGATGCACCTGGCCACCGACCAGATCCGTCACCGCCGCGGCGCTGCCCTTGTACGGCACGTGCACCATGTCGACACCCGTGCGGCTCTTGAACATCTCGCCCGACAGATGGATCGAACTGCCCGCGCCGCTGGACGCGAAGCTCAGCTTGCCCGGATTCTTCTTGCCGTACTCGATCAGTTCCTGCACCGACTTCACGGGCAGGCTGGCCGTCACCGCCAGCACGTTGGGAACGGATGCCACCAGCGTGATCGGCGCAAAATCCGCCGGCTTGAACCGGATGTCCTTGTAGATGGCGTAGTTGATGGCCTGCGTGCCCACGGTGCCCATCAACAGCGTGTAGCCATCGGCATCGGCGCGCGCCACGAAGTCCGCGGCGATGTTGCCCGCCGCGCCCGGACGGTTCTCGACCACGACGGGCTGACCCACCGCTTTCTCGATGTGCGGCGCAATCAGGCGGGCCACCACGTCGGTGTTTCCGCCCGCCGAGAACGGGATGACCATGCGGATCGGTTTGGTCGGCCAGTTATCCGCCGCGCTCGCGCCCGCCGATGCCGCCAGCGCGACCAGACCCGCGCACGCGTAGGCAATGCCCTGCTTGGTGCTCTTGAACATGTTGTCTCCTTGTTTATGGTTTTTGATGTCCGGTACTGCAGTGCATCCCGCAACGCCGCGGAAACGGCGTCCGGGAGATTCGGTCAACCCGCCTCGGCCAGGGTGCGTTTCAGGCGCTCAAGCAGCAGATCGATCTCGGCATGGTCGGTCGCGTCCAGCTTCGGGCCCGGCCGGCGCATGCCCGCATGCTTGATTGCGCCACGGCGTTTCATGATCTCCTTGCGGACGGCGACGCCCCACTGGCTCTGGTTCTCGTAGCTCAGCAAAGGCAGGTAGCGGTCGAACACCGCGTGGGCGTCGTCGACACGGCCCGCCGTGTACAGCGCATACACCTGCGACAGCATCTCGGGATGCGAGAACCCGGCCATCGGTCCGTCAATGCCGCGGCCCATTTCCAGCGGCAGGAACATCGCGTTGTTGCCGGTCAGAATGGCGACCCGGCGGCCGGGCAGGGCGCGCAGCTTGGTGATCTTGGTGATGCTGGGCAGGTCCTCTTCCTTGACCGCCTGAATTTGCGGATGCCGCTCGATCAACTGGCCGATCACCGGCACCGACATCCAGGTGCCCGTCGAAAACGGAAAGTCCTGCAGCACCGTCGGCACGTTGCCGATCCGGTCAAACACGGCCTCGAAGTAGGACAACACTTCCTGTTCGGTGCGCAACCCGCCCGGCGGCGCGATCATGACGCCGGCGGCCCCGGCGTCCATCACCTGTCCGGTCAGCTCGGCCATCTGCGCCACGCTGCTGTTGCTGACCCCCACCACGACCGGCTTGTCCTTGGCCCGCGCGATAAACCGCGACGCCACCGCCAGCGATTCCGCCGGCGTGAGCTTGTTGGACTCGCCGGCAACGCCCAGCACGGTCAGCCCGTTGGCGCCATGCGAAAAATAGAAGTCGGTCAGCGAGTCGACGCTTTCCAGGTCGATGGCGCCATTTTCCTGAAACGGCGTCTGCGCAACGATGTACACGCCACGGGCTTGGTCAAGCATGTTGTCTCCTGATCTTGGTGTGAATATCGGCAAATATTAGCGCTAATATTTTATTAGCGCTAATATTTGCCGATAGGGAATTTCCCCTGGTTCTGAACCGTTGCAGCCAGCGCGTGGGCGACGGCAGGAGGCGCCTTCCTGCCTATGCCGCTTTACGACTCGATCAGGTTCAGGACGTCATCGTCAGGATGATTTTGCCCACGTTCTGCGCCGATTCCATTCGGCGATGCGCATCGGATGCGCGTTCGAGCGGGTAGGTGCTGTCAACCACGGGCACCAGGCCCGCGCCACTGGAAAAGCGGTCCAGCCAGTGCTCACGGAAACGCTGAACCATCGCGTGTTTTTCAGCCTGGGGGCGCGATTTCATGACCGTGCCGTGTATATGCAGATGTCGATACAGGATGTCCTCCAGGGCGATGCTGACTTGTCCGCCGCCGCCCAGGATGCCAACCTGAATCAGCCGTCCGCCGTTTGCCAGCGAGGCGATGTTGCGCGCAAAGTTGGGCTCTCCGATAAAGTCGATCACCACGTCAACGCCGCGCGCCGACGTCCGCTCGGCCACCACCTGCGCAAAGTCCTGCGTGCGGTAGTCGATCACGTAATCGGCGCCCAGCCGCTGAACCTGCTCGAGCTTGTTGGCTTCGGCAGTGGCGTACACGGTGGCGCCCGTTGCCCTTGCAAGTTGGACCGCCGCCGAGCCCACGCCACCCGCCGCTGCGTGGATCAGCACGGAATCACCCGCCTGCAGGCCGCCCAGATGCAGCATCGCTTCGTGCGCGGTAACGAACACTTCCGGAATCGCAGCGGCGTGGACGTAGTCCAAGGCGTCCGGAATCGGCAAGGCCATGCGCCAGTCCAACCGGGCAATCTCCGCATAAGCGCCGCCACCCACCACGCCCATCACGCGATCGCCTTGTTTGAAGCCGCGCACCGCACTGCCTGCCTGCAGCACTTCTCCAGCAATTTCCAAGCCCATGATGGTCGAGTCCCCGAAATTCGGGCGGCCGTACCCGCCACGGCGATGGGTCAGATCGGCGCGGTTCACGCCTGAGGCATGGACTCGAACGATAAGGTCATCGTCTCGCATCTCAGGCGGGGGAACGTCAGCCATCTGGAGCACATCCGCATCGCCAAATTGTTCAAAAGTGATCGCCTTCATTATTTGTCCTCAAGGTTGTTTTCGGGTGACGCGGCCAATGTGGCGTGTGCAATTGCCGAGGCGGTAATCGCGGCGGGAAACCCGACGTAGAACGCCAGGTGCGTGATGGCAGCCGCCAATTCATTGCGCGTCAGTCCGTTGGCGAGCGCGCGGCGCAGATGCGCGGGCAATTCCTCTGTATGGCCTGCCGCAATCAAGGCGGCCACGGTGACCAGGCTGCGGTCCCGGGCCGCCAACGCGGGGTCGCCCCAGATGTCGGGGTAAAGCGTGTTGTCGACGAAGGCGGACAGCGCCGGCGTGAACGCGCGCGCTGCCTCGCGCGGATGGCTGAAATCGATGTTGGACATGGCGTGTACCTGGTTCAAGCCTGGCTGATGAACTTGTGCGTGAGGTAATACTCAATTCCCTCCACGCCGCCCTCCGAGCCGTGTCCGCTTTCCTTCATTCCGCCGAAGGGCAATTCGGTTGCCACGATTCGATATTGGTTGATGCCGATCATTCCGGCTTCCAGACCATCGGCCACGTCTATCGCGGTGCGGGCGCTGCTGGTGAACGCGTATGCCGACAGGCCGTAAGGCAGCCGGTTGGCTTCTTGCAAGGCGTCGGCCAGTTCATCAAAGGGCAACAGCACGGCGATGGGACCGAACGGTTCTTCGTGCATGATCTTCGCGTGCATGGGCACATCGGCCAGCACAGTGGGTTCGAAAAAGTAGCCTTCGCCCTCAGCGGCCTTTCCCCCGGTCAGGACCGTAGCGCCGCAGGCCACCGCGTCGGCGATCAACGACTGCATCTTGTCCAATTGGCGCGCGTTCGCCAACGGTCCCACCTGCGTCTCCGGATCCAGCCCGTTCCCGACCTTCAATGCGCGTGCGGCTTTCACGAAGTGTTCGCGGAATTCGTCATAGACGCCGCGCTGAATCAGAAACCGTGTGGACGAAATGCAGACTTGGCCGGTGCCACGGAAGCGGTTGGCGGCGCCCTCGGTTGCGGCGCGCTCAACGTCGGCATCGTCGAACACAAGCACGGGTCCATGACCGCCAAGTTCCAGCGTGATGGGCTTGACTCCCTCGGCGGCTCGCGCCGACAGCAGCCGGCCGATGGGTACTGACCCCGTGAAGGTCACCTTGCGGACCACCGGTGAGGCAATCAGGTGGCGCGAAACGTCGTCTGGGACGCCAAAGACCACCTGCAGCACCCCTTTCGGCAGCCCCGCATCATCCAGGGCGCGTGCCAACGCCAGTGCGGTTGCCGGGCTTTCCTCGCCGGGCTTGATGATGACGCTGCAACCTGCGGCAAGCGCGGCGGCCAGCTTTCGTGCCGGCGTGATCGCCGGAAAATTCCAGGGCGTGAACGCGGCCACCGGACCGATCGCCTGCCGTTTGACCAATTGCTGCACGCCGGGCCGATTCGCAGGTACGACACGGCCATCGATCCGTTTGGCTTCTTCGGCAAACCATTCGAAGTAATCGGCGGCGCGCAGCACTTCGTCGCGGCTTTCGGCCAGAGGCTTGCCCTCTTCGAGCGTCATCACCGTTGCAATGTGCTCGGCCCGGTCGCGCATCAAGTCCGCACCACGCTTGAGAATGCGGGCGCGCTCGTTGGGAAACGTCGTGCGCCACGCGTTGAAGGCCGGCTGCGTTGCCGAAAGCGCGCGGTCCAGATCCGCCGTCGTCGCAAGGGGCACGCGGCCCAGTTCTTTGCGTGTGGCGGGATTGACCACACTGGCTGTCTCGCGTTCGCGCGCGCCTATCCATTCACCATCGATGAAAAGGTAAAGCGGGTCATAGGTGCCATTCATGGTTGCAAACTCCGATAAGATTGTTCGTTACCAGCCGGCTCCATTTCCAACCCGGCAGACTCGACCCGCTAGGAAGGGGCGGTATCTGTCGGGGGCGGGACGCTTGTTTTCTCCAAGCGCTGGATCAGGGGCCTGACCATGGCTTGAAGTCTAGGGATGTGGGGCGCGCGGATTTAGCCCCGAACGGAAGAATGACTTTCCCTGCCAGAGGAAAAGTCGCATGAACTCGATGGACTCACGATGGACAAGCTATACAACATGTCGGTTTTTGCGAAAGTGGTGGAGATGGGCAGTTTCACTGCCGTGGCCAACCATCTTTCCACCACGGTCGGCAATATTTCGCGCGCCGTCACCGTCCTCGAGGAAGGCCTGAATGCCCGGCTGATTCAACGCTCCACGCGTCGCCTGGTCGTCACCGACGTGGGGCATCGTTTCTACGATCGCTGCCTCGCGATCCTGAGCGACGTCGAGCAAGCAGAAGCCGAAGCGGGTCATGCAACGGTGGCGCCACGGGGCGTGTTGCGCGTTCACGCCGTGCCCGGCCTGGGTCGAACGCTAGTCGCTCGCGCGGCCCTGGCGTATAGAAAGGCCCACCCCGACGTCTCTGTCGACCTCCTGCTCTCGCAGCGCATGCCGAATCTGCTTGAAGAGCAGCTTGATGTCGGAATCGTGATTGCGCGGGCCTTGCCCGACTCCACGTACGTCAGCCAGAAGATTGGCGTCAGTCATTGCATCTTGGCGGCGTCGCCCGCGTATCTCGAACAGCATTCCCCGGTGCGCACGCCAGAGGACCTTGCCGAGCACGCCTGCATTTTGCTGAGCACGGTGGACTATGCCCCGGACGAGTGGCATCTGGAGGGCGAGGGCGGTACGTTTACCCACCGGCCTTCGGGCGGACACCTTGGTGTGAACGATATGGATGCGATGGCGACGGCGCTGCGCGATGGGGCGGGAATCGGTCTGCTCGCAGGATTTTCCGCCATTGAAGATTTCCGGCGAGGCACCCTGGTGCGGGTATTGCCTGGGTATCACACGAACCAGCGCAATGTGTATGCGCTGTACCCCTCGCGGCAATTCGTCGACGCAAAGATCAAACTCTTCATCGACGCATTGAGACTGCACGTTGGTGAGCAACTTGCGGGATATGTCTCAGAGCTGGGTATCACGGCCGAAGACGCGATTTGATCCGCTGACGCCGGCGATCAGGCGGTTCGGGCTGGCCTGGAGAAGCGTCAGGCGCTTTGACGCCGCATCAACGTGAATCCCACATCGACCCGCAGCCCCTCATTGGCCTGTCCGTCCAGGCGGTCGATGATGGCGCGCGCCGCCTGCTCGCCAATCAGCGAGCCGTCAATGCGCACAGTCGTCAAAGGCGGGGTGGTGGCCGCCGCGTAGGCCTGATCGCCGAATCCCACGACGGCCAGGTCGCTCGGTACCTGCCTGCCCATCGCCGCGGCTTCCAGCAACACGCCCATGGCAATCATGTCGGTGCTGCACACCACGGCATCGGCATCGGGCACGCGCGCCAGCAGTTCCGCCAGCCCGCTGCGGCCCGCGCCCATGGTGGCGGGGGCGGGGATCAGCACATGCGGCGTATCAGCGTCCGCGTCGATCAAGCGCAACTCGCGCGCCGCCGCAGTGAAACCCTGCAACCGACGACCCGCCCGTGGATCATTGCCGATGACGGCCACGGGCCGCCGTCTTCCGGTTTCGGACAGAAACTGTGCCACGCACGCGCCCGCCGCCTCGTGAGAAAAACCGATCAGCATGTCGACCGGATCATCGTTCCAATCCCAGGCTTCCACGACGGGAATGCGCGCCGCGCGTAACTGCGTGCGTCCCGTCGGGGTCAGCACCGTGCGCATCATGACCACGCCATCCGGCCGCCGGCCCAGGATCGCTTGCAGGGCGGACACTTCCAGCTCGGGGTCGTAGCCGCTTTCGGTCAGCATCATCTGATAGCCATGCCGGCTCAGATGCAGGCTGAGCGTCTGCAGCGCCTCCAGAAACACAGGGCTGCCCAGCGTGGGCACCGTCACCGCCACCAGTCGGCTGCGGCCGCTGGCCAGGCCTCCGGCCACCAGGTCCTGCACATACCCGGTCTGGGCGATGGCGTCGTTGATCAGTTTGACCGTGCGTTCAGGTACGTTTTCGGGGGCGTTCAGGACGCGCGACACCGTGTGCATCGACATGCCCGCCACGCGCGCGACGTCGGCAATGGTCACCCGGCCGGACCCCCGCCGAGGCGCGCGGCTGGTGGCAGGCTTGCTGCGACGCTCAGAGGGTAGGGTGGGCATGCGGCCTCGCTGGGATCAGGGTAGGCCGGATTGTACCGAGCCTAGGTGTCTGACACCCGTTGAAACGCCACCGCAAGCTGACGACGATTTCCGCCGGGTGTCAGACACCGCCCCAAGCAAACTGCCCTTCTAACGCCCCCCGGTATCAGGCGAAGTCAAGCACGATTCGGCCTTCGATCTGGCCCTGCTTCATGCGGTCGAACACGCTATTGATGTTGTCCAGGCTTTCGGTGGCGACGGTGGCGTGGACCTTGCCTTCTTCGGCAAATTGCAGCGATTCCTGCAGATCCAGCCGCGAACCCACGATGGAGCCGCGCACAGTCACGCCGTTAAGCACCATGTCGAAGATCGACAGCGGGAAATCCCCCGGCGGCAGCCCATTCAGCGAGATCGTGCCGCCCCGGCGCACCATGCCCAGCGCCTGCTCGAAAGCCTTGGGCGACACCGCGGTGATCAGCGCGCCATGCGCGCCGCCGAACTCCCGTTTCAGGTACGCGGCCGGATCCGTGGTCCGTGCATTGACGGTGACTTCCGCGCCCAGGCGGCGCGCGAAATCCAGCTTGGCGTCGTCGATATCCACCGCAGCGACGTTCAGACCCATCGCCTTTGCGTATTGCACCGCCATGTGGCCCAGGCCTCCGATCCCCGAGATGACCACCCAATTGCCAGGCCGGGTGTCCGTCATCTTCAGGCCCTTGTACACGGTGACGCCGGCGCACAGGACCGGGGCCACCTCGATGAAGCCGACGCTCTTGGGCAGCAGGCCCACGTAATCGGCGGCGGCCAGCGCGTACTCGGCGAAGCCGCCGTTGACGGAGTAGCCCGTGTTCTGCTGCTGCTCGCACAGGGTTTCCCAGCCGCCCAGGCAGTGTTCGCAATGGCCGCAAGCGGAGTACAGCCAGGGGATCCCGACGCGGTCGCCTTCCTTGACGTGGGTGACGCCAGCGCCCGCGGCGACGACATAGCCGACGCCCTCGTGGCCGGGAATGAAAGGGGGATTGGGTTTGACGGGCCAGTCGCCCTCGACGGCGTGCAGGTCCGTGTGACAGACGCCGCAGGCTTCGATCTTTACCAGGAGTTCGCCCGGACCCGGGCGCGGCACGGCGACTTCTTCGATTACCAGCGGTTGGCCAAACGCGCGTGCCACTGCGGCCTTCATGGTCTTGTTCATCACTACCTCCGAAGTCTGATCAGTTTCACTATGCTCGGCCGCTTGGTCGGCCAATACCATGATGTACATCAATTAGCGCGGGAAGGTACACCTCGTCACCGGTTCGGGGCCATATTGCCCCGGGCGAGGAAGTCGTCGTACAGTCGTTCGCAGGCGCGCCGGTCCCAGCAGCGTGTCGCCGTTGCCCAGGAGTCTTCAATGTGTGAAATCTTCATCCGCGCCACCGAGCACTCCTATGCCTGCGAAACAAGATCGCTGCGCCTGCACGGCGTGGCGACCAGCCTGCGGCTCGAGCACCTGTTCTGGCAGGTCCTCGAAGAGATCGCCGGGCGGGACGGCATGCGGGTCACGCAACTGATCGAACGCCTGTACGACGAACTGGTCGAGTACCGGGGCGAGGCCGCCAACTTCACGTCGTTCCTGCGGGTCTGCTGCCTGCGGTATCAGTTGCTGCAGGCCGACGGCCGGATCCCGCGCGACGCCAGCGTGCCGATTCAATCGCTCAATGCAAAAGCCGTGCTGGAAGGGCTGCCGCCGTCGCTGTGCGACGCCCAGCCGGTCCCGGCAAAGCGCCGCGCGGCATAAGCCGGCTGGCCAAAGCCATGAAAAAAGGGCCCGATGCAATCGGGCCCTTCATCTTTACCGCGCGCAACGGTCAGCCAGTCATCAGCCGCCAGCGCCAATCGACGCCATGGCCACTTCGCTCTGTACGATGCGGCGGATGCGCACGGCATCGCCGATACGCGAGAGCTTGCCCTGCGAATCCAGCAGCACGATCGCCAGATCGCGGCCGTTGATGCGCGCCAGCATCACCAGGCATTCGCCCGCTTCGTTGATGTAGCCGGTCTTGGACACCTTGATGTCCCAGTCGGGCTTGCGCACCAGCAGGTTGGTGTTGCGGAACGTCTGCGTGCGGTTGTTGATCTCGACCTCGTACTCCGTATCGGTGGAGTAACGGTGGATCAGCGGACGCTGCGATGCCGCGCGCAACAGGCGCGCCAGATCGTGCGGCGACGACACGTTGTTGCTGGACAGGCCGGTGGGCTCGATGAATCGCGTGCTGGTCATGCCCAGCGACTGCGCCTTGGCATTCATGGCGGCCACGAAGGCGGACAGGCCGCCGGGATAGTGGCGGCCCAGCGCGTTGGCGGCGCGATTCTCGGAGGACATCAGCGCCAGGTGCAGCATGTCGCCGCGCGACAGCTTGGTACCCACGCGCAGCCGCGACGTCGTGTGCTTGAGTTCGTCGACGTCGTCGTCGGTGATCTCAAGCATCTCGTCCATCGGCAGGTTGGCGTCCACGACGACGACCGCGGTCATCAGCTTCGAGATCGAAGCAATGGGGCGCACGACGTTTTCGTTCTTGGCGAAGATGACCGTGGAGGTTTCCAGATCTTGCACATAGGCAGTGCTGGATCGCAGCGCGGCCGCTTCGGCGCGTGCCGAGGCGGCGGGCGGCGGCATCGCGGCGCTGGCCGCGGCGGCTGCGGCAACGCGCCGGCCGCGCGCGGCCTTGTCCGCCTTGCCACCCTTGCCGCTCTTACCCGACGCGCCCGCCTTCTTGGACGGCGTGCCTTTCGCGGCGACCTGCTTGCCGCCCTTGGGCGGCGCCTTCTTGGCCGAAGAGGATTTGGGAGGCGCCTTCTTGGCGGACGGCGCGGCCTGCTTGGCGGCGGCGCTCTTGCCCGAGCCCGCCTTGGGCGCGGGGGCTTTCTTTGCTTGTTGCGCCTTGCAGGCTGCCGATTTGGCGTTGGTCTTGCAAGGATCGGAGTTCTTGGCTGCTTGTGCCGCAGGGGGCAGGAGCGCGCACACCGCCAGCGCGGCAGGCGCTAGGGCTTTCGCAATTGCACGAGTCCAGGAAAAGGCCATGGTTGAGCAGGCTTGTCGGTCTGTGAACAAATATTTCTTAAGCCGGCGTTTCGTCGGATCAGGAAAAGTCCAGATGAATTATGGGCTTACGCGTCGAATTTAAACAGCAATTTCAAGTGTCACGCAAGGCGATTTGCGACGTTTACCGAAAAAAATATTGGTGACATATTGACGCAGCAGCAATTAGTCACATGTCAGAAGTCGCAAAGCTAACCGCGCGGCGCGCAAGAGCGTAGCCCGGATTAACCCTCATCTGGCTGAATGGGTGGACTTTTTTGAGGAGAGACGGCGCGCATGGCCGAGGCCTGAGTGGCCTCGCCGGGTGGAATCGAACCACCAATTGACCCTTAGGAGGGGCCGGTTATATCCATTTAACTACGGCGAGCGGGGCGGGATGCGCAAGACGCTTGCGCCACTGAGGGCGGCAAGCGGGCGCCAGCGTGGGCGCGCTTTGCACTAAGGCCTTGAAATTGCTGCGGAACTTGCGAGCCGAAGTTTAGCACTGCGGACGCCGGCTTCGAAGCAGGACGCAAGTCTATCAGCAGGCGCGGCAACCCCCAAATCATTGGCCTTCGCGCGGGCGGCCCGCAATCGCCGCCTACGCGAAGCTTGTTGCGCCAACGCGGGTATTCACAGACCCGCCTACCGACTTGTATATGATGTTTGCGTCCCGCCGCCGCGCGGGGCCGCCCCGAGGAGGGGGCGCAAACCCAAAAACAACCAGACACGGGTTTCATGTCTAGCCAAACCGATACGATTTCCGCACGCACCATTGCCTTGGGCACCCTGGTCGTGCTGCTTGCCATGGGGGTGCGCGCCACCTTCGGCCTCTTCATGCAGCCCATGGGCCTGACGCACGGCTGGAGCCGCGAAGTGTTTTCCATGGCCTTTGCCCTGCAGAACCTGGTGTGGGGCGTGGCCTGTATCTTCATGGGCATGCTGGCCGACCGCTACGGTTCGGGCCGCACCATTGCCCTGGGCGCGGTGCTGTACATGCTGGGCCTCATCGGCACGCGCTTTGCCACCGACGAAGCCACGCTTTATCTGACGGCTGGCGTGCTGGTCGGACTGGGCCAGGCGGGTACGACGTTCCCTGTCATCCTGCCCGTGGTGGCGCGCGCCGTGCCGCCTGCCTACCGCAGCACGGCGATGGGCATTGCGAGCGCGGGCGGCTCGCTGGGGCAATTCGCCGTGGTGCCCACCGGACAGCTGCTCATCACCGGCCTCGACTGGACGGGCGCGCTATGGGTGCTGTCGCTCTTCGTGGCGTGCGCCGCGCCGCTCGCGTACTTCCTGCGCGGCCGGCCGCAAGCGCACGTCGGTCCGCAGCAATCCCTTGGCACCGCCATCAAGCAGGCCGTGCGTCATCCGTCGTTCCACTTCCTGTTCTGGAGCTACTTCGTCTGCGGCTTTCACACCGCGTTCATCACCTTGCATTTGCCGGCTTATGTGACCGATGGCGGGCTGACGGCCGGGCAGGGCGCCACGGCGATCGCGCTCATCGGCCTCTTCAACGTTCTGGGGTCGTTCTACGCCGGCAAGCTTGGCGGCAAGTACAGCAAGAAGCGCCTGCTGGCGGTGGTGTACTTCATGCGGGCGTTCGGCATCCTGTTGCTGCTGTCGGTGCCGCTCACGCCGTGGGTGTTGTACGCGTTCGCCGCATGGATGGGCTTGTTCTGGCTGGGCACCGTGCCGCTGACGCAGGGGCTCATCGGACAGATCTATGGCCTGCGCTATGCGGCCACGTTGTCGGGCATCGTGTTCCTCGGCCATCAGTTGGGCAGCTTCATCGGCGTATGGCTCGGCGGCTACGCCTATGCCAAGACCGGCAGCTATGACCTGGTCTGGTGGCTGGGCGTTGCACTGGCCGTCATCGCCGCGCTGCTGTGCCTGCCCGTGCGCGAACAGCCGGTGACGCCGGCTCAGCCCGCGACGGCCTGATCACGGCACACCGGAATCGCGCCATGTACCCCAGCCCGCATCCCGAAGCCCCGCGCCGCAAAGGCTGGCGCGCTGTTGGCGTGCTGGCGCTGGCCGCCGTGCTGGGGCTGGCGTTCTGGGGATACACCACGCCCGAGATGCAGATCCACTGGGAAAACCTGGCCGCGCTCTGCGGGTTCTGACAGGGCTCGGCTTACCGCAATCGGCGTATTTCGCCGGCCGGCTCGCGGTATCCTACGGCGGAGATTTCTCTCCGCCTTTTTCATCTTTTTTTCTTTCGCGTGGCGCCTTGCCGCGCGGCCTTGGATGACCATGCAGGACGCAGCGCCCACCTACTCCGAACTCTCGTTGCCGGACATCGCCAGTCTGCCTGCGGCGGATACGCTTGTCCTGACGGTGAACAACCGCTTGTCGCGACGCCTCACGCTCGAGCTCGCCGGATTGCTGCGCCAAGAGCGCCAGGTCAGCGAACTGCCCCGCATCCTGCCGTTGTCCGCCTGGCTTGCTGAATCCGCCAACGAACTCGCGTTCGAATCCGACGAAGACGTGCCTGCCTATCGGCTCGACAGTTTCGCCACGCAGCTTGTCTGGACCGAAGCGATCCGCCTCGAAGAAGCCGAACGCGTCCTGCTGGACGCCAGCCAGGCTGCGCGGCTGTCGATGGATGCCGACCTGCTCATGGACGAATGGGCGCTGCAGGTGCCATCCGGCGCGGACACCGACGAATACCGGGGGTTCGCGCGATGGCGCGAGCGCTATCGCCAGACGCTTGCCGGCATCGATGCCGAAGACGCCAACCAAGGCTATGCGCGTGTGCTGCGCGCACTTGAAGCCGGCCGCCTTGCCACGCCGCGGCAACTGGTGCTTGCCGGATTCACGGATATCTCTCCTCGCTTCCAGCGCCTGTTGCTCGCGTTCGAGGCGCAGGGCACCGACGTTGCGCAATGGCGCGACACCCAGCGCGTGCAAGCAGTGGCGCATCGCTTCGAGGCCGCGGACCAAGGCGCCGAATGGCGCGCCGCTGCAGATTGGGCAGCCAGCCAATTGAAGGCCAATCCCGCCGGCCGCTACGCCATCGTCTCGCCGCAACTCGAGGCCGAGTCTCCCTTTGCACGTCGCGTGCTGAGCCAGGCGCTGGCCGGGCGCGACGGCGCGCCGGCGTTTGCGTTCAACGTTGCCGTGGGCCGTCCGCTCGACGAATGGCCCATGGCGCGCGCGGCGCTGGCGTGGCTGAGGGCCTTGGCCGAATGCGCGTCCGGCAAGGGATGTGGCGTCGACGTGCTGGGCGCCGCGCTGCTCGCGGGGCATTGCGCCGGCGACGTGCGTGACCGCGCGCGTCTTGCGGCCATCGACGCGCGCTGGCGGCGCCAGGGCAAGCTGCACGTTGAGCCGCAAGAGTGGCGCAAGCTGCTCGCCGACATGCCGGCGTTGGCGCAGGCGTGGAACCACGCCACAGAGATCTGGACGCAGGGCGGCAGCAAGGCTATGTGCGATGTCTGGATGCTGCGCATGAAGGCCGCATTGACGGCCCTGGGTTTTCCGGGCGAAGCGCCGCTCGATAGCGTGGGTTATCAGGTGATGGGGGCGCTGGGCGATGCGCTCGGCAGCTTTTCGGCGCTGGCGCCGGCGGCCGGCCGTCTGGGCGGCTTGGCGGCGGTAAACCTGCTGGAAAGCGTGGCGCGTTCATCCTCGTTCCAGCCGCAGCGCGATCCGCTCGCGCGATTGGACGTGCTGGGATTGCTGGAAGCCGAAGGCGGCTCTTGGGATGGTGTCTGGCTGCTGGGTCTGACGGACGACGTGTTGCCGGCTTCGCCCAAGCCGAACCCGCTGCTGCCGCTCGCAGTCCTGCGCCAGGCAAGCGCGCCACGCGCCACGCCCGAGCGCGAGCGCGAATGGGCCGAAGGCATGTACGCCGCACTCTGCCGCTGCGCGCCGGGCATCATCGTCAGCCACGCGCACATGGACGGCGAGCGCGAATTGCGCCCGTCACCGCTGATCGCCGCGCTGGCCCTCACCGATTGGACGCCGGCCTTGATCGACGCGCAGGCCGCTTTGCCGCAGGAGTCGCTCGACGATTCGCAAGGGCCGCCGCTGGCGGCCGGAAACCGCGGCGGGGGCGGGCTGGATGTGCTGGACACGCAGGCGCGCAATCCGCTGTGGGCTTTCGTGCGCCATCGCCTCGGCGGGCGCGAGCTCGCCCCTTATGCCGACGCCGCCACCGTGAACGTGCGCGGCCAGTTCTTGCACAAGGCGCTCGAAGTGGTGTGGGGCATGATGCCCGACCAGGATGCGCTGCACGAGCAGCTTGCGGCGGGCCGCCTGCCGGCGCTGCTCGAGCAGGCCGTGGCGCAGGCCGCAGACGAAGAACTCAAGGACTACGCGCCGGCCTTGCGGGCGCTGGAATGCCAGCGCGCCCAGGCCGTGCTGACGTCATGGCTCGACCTCGAAGCGCAGCGCATGCCGTTCGCGGTCGCGCAGGTCGAAAAGAACCACCAGTGGCAGCGTGGCGCGCTCAGCCTGAAGCTGCGGCTGGACCGCATCGACAGCCTGCCTGATGGCCGCAACGTCATCGTCGACTACAAGACCGGCGTGGCCGCGGCCAAGCCCGAGCCGGACTGGTCGCGCAGCCGTCCCGTGAACGTGCAATTGCCGTTTTACGCGTCCGTGCTGGCCGACGCAGCCGGCGGCGAAGCCGCGGGTCTGGTGCTGGCGCAGATCCACGCGAGGCAGGTCGCCGCGCAAGGCTTGGCCGACGAAGACCTGGGCATGCCGGGCGTCACCCTGGCCAGCGAAAGCAAATTCTTCGACGGCCTGTCATGGCCCGAGATCCGCCAGCGCTGGCGCGTGGCAATCGAATCGCTGGCTGACGAATATGTGGCCGGCTACGCGGCCAACGTCGCGTACCGGCGGGACGATCTGAAATACTGCGATGCCTTGCCGTTCCTGCGCTTGCATCTGGACGACGAGGACGCATGACCATGGCCGAACAGGATCGCCTTCCGCATGACCACGCCGCTCGCGCGGCGGCACTCGATCCCGCGCGTTCTTTTCTGGTCCAGGCGCCTGCGGGGTCGGGTAAGACCGAGCTCCTGACCGACCGCATCCTGGCCCTGCTTGCCACGGTGAACCGGCCCGAGGAAATCGTCGCCATCACCTTCACGCGCAAGGCCGCCTCCGAGATGCACGCACGCGTGCTGAGCAAGCTGCGCCGTGGCCTGGACGCGCCGCCCGAAGCCGCCCACGAACGCCGCAGCTGGGATCTCGCCCGCGCGGCGCTCGCGCGCAATGCCGAACAAGGCTGGCATCTGCTTGAGCATCCCGCGCGTCTCGCCATTCGCACCATCGACTCGTTCTGCGCGGGGCTGGTGCGCAGCATGCCGTGGCTGTCCGAGCTGGGCGGCATGCCGGACATCACGGACGATGCGCGCTCGCACTACGAGGCCGCGGCGCGCGCCACGCTGGACCTCGCCGACGACTACGAGGCCGTGCGCATCCTGCTGCGCCACCTGGACGTCGACGTCCAGGCCGCCAAGGACGCCATCGCCGACATGCTGGGCCAGCGCGATCAATGGCTGCCGCTCTTGCGCCACGGTTCCGACCGCCAGGCCATGGAAGCCACGCTGGCCGAGGCCATCGGCGAAGACCTCGATGCATTGTGCGCAGCCATGCCTTATGGCTGGTCTGAATCGTTGTGCGGTCCGGCGCGCCTGGCCGCCGCCCATCTGCAGGACGGCGAAGACGAAAACAAGCTCGTGGCGTTGCTGGACTGGACCGACGAACTGCAGCCCGACGCCGAATTGCTGGACGCCTGGCGCGCCGTGGCGCATCTGCTTCTGACCGGCACGGGCTCGTTGCGCAAGACCGTCAACAAGAACCTGGGATTCCCGGCCAAATGCGCGCACAAGGAACCTTTCGTCGCCTGGCTTGAAGGCGCCGACGCGCAAGGCGCGTGGGTGCGCCGCCTGCATGCCGTCCGCGATATCCCCGCGCCGCATTTCACCGATGCGCAGTGGGAAGTGCTGGGCGCGCAGCTCATGACGCTTGCGCTCGCCGTGGCACAGCTGCGCCTGCGCTTCGCCGACAAGGGCGAGGTGGACTTCATCGAGATCGCCCAGCGCGCCGCCGCCGCATTGGGCAGCGCCGACGATCCCGGCGAACTGCTGCTCAAGCTGGACGCCTCGATCCGCCATCTGCTCATCGACGAATTCCAGGACACCAGCCAGACGCAGCTGGATCTGCTGCGCACGCTCACCGCAGGCTGGCAGTCTGGCGACGGCCGCAGCCTTTTTCTGGTGGGCGACCCGATGCAATCGATCTACCGCTTCCGCAAGGCAGAGGTCGGCCTGTTCCTGGAAGTGGCCGACGTCGGCGTGGGAGAGGTCAAACCAGATTTCCTGAACCTCACGGACAATTTCCGATCGCAAGCCGGCATTGTGGACTGGGTGAACCAGTCGTTCGTCGACCTGCTGCCCCAACGCAGCGACGCCGCCGCAGGCGCCATCGCGTACAGTCCATCCACCGCCTTCCATCCCGCCTTGCCCGACCCCGCCGTGCGCTTTCACCCGGCGTGGTCGCGCGAGGGCGCGCCGCCTGCCGAAGAACAGGCGGAGGACATCGCGGTGGAGCTGGTGCGCCAGGCTCTCATCGACCACAAGGGAGCCAAGCACCCCGTCGCCATTCTCGTGCGCGCCCGCAGCCACCTCGGCAACCTCACACGCCGGCTGGCACACGAAGGCATCCGGTCCCGCGCAGTCGACCTGGTGCCGCTGGCGCTGCGCCCGGTTGTGGCCGATCTGGTCCAGCTTGTGCGCGCCCTGTCGCATCCGGCGGACCGTCTCGCCTGGCTGTCGGTACTGCGCGCGCCGTATTGCGGCCTGACGCTCACGTCGCTTCAGCGCCTTTTCGGCGACGATCACATCACGCCGGTGCCCGTGCTGCTAGAACGCGCCTTGCGCATTGCCCCGCAGCCCAGCGCCACGGCAACCGCCGCTGCGTCGGCGGGCCCGCAAGCGTCGCTCTTCGACGCACCGGCGCCGGAACCCGAAGCGCCCTCCGCGCAAACCGTGCTCAGCGCCGACGAGTTCGCGCGCCTGCGCCAAGTGGCGTCCATCTTGCTCGACAAGCGCAACGCCTCCGGCGCCATCCCGTTCGCGGCATGGGTGGAATCGCTGTGGCGCCGCCTGGGCGGATCGGGCCTCTACGCCGGGCTGTCCGTTGCCAACGACGCGGAAAGCCTGTTCCAACTGGTCGAGCGCCTGGCGCCGCACGGCAACATCGACGTGGCCGCGCTGGACGCCGGCATCTCCCGCCTGTTCGCGGCGCCCGACGCCGCCGACGAAGACGAGGGCGCGGTCGAGATCATGACCATGCACAAGTCCAAGGGCCTGCAGTTCGAAACCGTGATCCTCTACGGCCTGCATCGCGCCCCCCGCGGCGACCAGGCACCTTTGGTGCGCTTCGAACAAAGCGGCGGCCGTGTCCTCTTCGGACCGGTCAAACCCCGCGCCGAAACCGAGGCAGACCCCGTCTCGCGCTACCTCGGCGCCCGCGAAGCCCGCCGCGCCTCCTACGAAATCGATCGCCTCCTCTACGTCGCGGCCACAAGAGCCCGCAAGCGCCTGCACCTGGTGGGACACGTCTCGATCGACGAAGCCACCGGCCAGCCCAAGACCCCACCCGCAGCCAGCCTGCTTGGCCGCCTGTGGCCCTGCCTGACCCCACCCGTTCCGCCATCGCTGAACGGCGAGCCGGTAGAGGAGGAGGGCGACGCCCCCGAATGGCAAGGCGAACCCCTGCGCCGCATCGACGGCGCGGGCCTGACCCAACTGCAACGCCACTCGAACATCACCATGAGCGCCGGCTTCGCCACGGCAACGCGCGGCGCATGGGGCGAAGCCGCCGAACATCCCGCCTGGCAACTAGAGGCCGGCTACGACGCCGCCATCGGCACCTTGGCCCACGCATGGCTGGCCCGCATCGGCCAGGACGGCGTACAAGCGTGGCCCCCCGAAGCGCTAACTCCCCGCCTCCCCGCCATGCGCCGCCAACTGACACGCGCAGGCATCCCCGCCAGCCAAGCCGACGCAGCCGCCGAAGCCGTCCTCGAAACCCTGCAAGCCACCCTCGCAGACGACCGCGGCCTGTGGCTCCTATCCCAATCCGGCGCCCGCCGAGAATGGCCCCTCATCGACGCGGCAGGCAAAGTGTCAGTCATCGACCTGGCCCTAAGCACCGAAGACGGCTGGCTAATCGTCGATTACAAGACAGGCCGTCCCCACCCAGGCGAATCACCCCCCGCCTTTGCCACCCGCATGCGCCAACGCCATGGCGAACAGTTACAGCGTTACTGCACCCAAGTCACCGCCCTAGACGGCCGCAGCGCCCGCGCCGCCCTGTACTTCCCCCGCGCAAAGGCGTGGATAGATTTGATGGAATAAGGCCCAAGCCAAAGCGAAGCGAGCAAAAAGTGGCCAAGCGCAGCGACGCCCGCATAAAACAGCTGCCTCGAACGCGCAAGCTCCAACAAACCGAGCACAGAAGGGACAAACGAAGCCCTCGCAGCCCAACTTTTTAGCAATCAAAGCCAAGCAAACGCAGCGAGCCAAAGGGGGGCAAGCGCAGCGACGCCCAACCAAGGCAAAGCGAAGCGAGCCGAAGGGGGCAAGCGAAGCG